>JAQCGX010000008.1 GCA_027619975.1 Nitrospinota bacterium | reverse complement strand
AAAAACCAATGGCATCCTCTGGATGTCAATAGCCTTCTTGCAAATATCCACTTATGCAAAGCTCTTCTTTGCAAGGAGGGGTTAGGGGAGGTTATAAAAAAACTACCTTTAAATACCCCGCCCCTTGGGGCGGGGATCATTTATTTGCCTCTCAAGCTTCCCTGTTTTTACTCAAAGCAAAAAAAACCAGCCAACCTTCGGAACCTCCCCCCAGTTATCTCCATTGGTTATTAAAGTTGGGTTATCCAGGTTAAAGGTTTCGGTTCCGAAAGCTGACTGGTCTGTTGCTACTTTGTATCACTTGCAATGGACCTTTATTTTAGACATTCCACCGGTGTTATTGATAATCCTTGCTTCATCGATGTAATTGCCTTTGGTTTCCTCCCACCCTCCTGCCAGAGGATAATCCGAGGTCAAGGTGTAACCCTTTGTGGATCGCGGTTCCAGCATGTCATGGGCGTAGTTGGATCCGTTCCCAAGAATCACATGGACTTCAGCTACTTCATTGCCCATATTTTCTACCATAAAATCCTTGTTACAATAAGTGGTGGTTCCAGGATCCAGAACTGCCTCATTATTTTGAATCTCCTCCACGAACCAAGGCTCAACATCAGCCGCAAATGCGTTGGAGCTTAAAAAGAACGTTGCAAATACCGCTAAAAATAAACAGCCATGCTTTTTCATTTTTGCCTCCTATAAGCTTTTTTGGGGGGTTTTAAATAAGGTGGGGGAACCGAATTCAGGTATGAAAACTCCGTTTCCCTTCCCTTCTTTACAAAGGTTTCGCTGTTACGCTATTGCGCTTTGTACGATACAACCTATATTGCAACCTGTATGCCATTAGCCGTTTTTAAAATATCTGCTTAATATTCAATGAGATGAACAAAACTGGTTTTTTCTGAGCTAATGAAAAAATGGCGATAATTAGCCGTTTTACAAGGGTTTTCAAAGATATAATTGATAATTAAGAGGTTAAAATTCACCAATTTTCTCCAGGGTGGCAAATTTTAGCCAGTATTCCGAAACCAAATTAATCGCCGCCCGGATTTTTTTTGAGGAATATCATGAAGTACGATTTGGAATATGTTTTAGACAGCGCCTTGGATGTAATATTCATCGTCGCCAACGATCATCGTCTGGTTCTGTTCAATCGGGCCTGCGAAAAACTCTATGGCATCGCAAGAGAAGATTTGCTGGAAAAGGCCTGTTGGAAACTTGCCGAGTTGGAAAATGAGCGAGAATCAAAAAAATCACAGATCAACAACCAGATAACTTACGGAGAACTTGCCAGTAAAAAAGAAAGAATGATCTTGCCTCATAAGAATGGAAAAGAAGTGTGGGTGGAGACTATTTATTCTCCCATTTACGACCCGGGAACGAATGAAATCGCCTATGTCATGGGGGTGATCAAGGACATCACCGAGCAATAACAGCTGGAGGAGGAAAAGGAAAAATTATTGTTTCAGTTGGGAACGTTACGAAAAGAACTGGAGAGAAAATACGATTTTTCAAATATTGTAGGGCGTTCTGCGAGATTTCTGGATGCCTTGCATTTAACTGGAGAAGTGGCCAAACAAAACACCACGGTTCTTATTCTGGGTGAAAGCGGAACCGGCAAGGAGCTTTTAGCCAAAGCCATTCACTACAACAGCCCCCGTTCCTCAAAGCCGTTTGTGGCCCTCAATTGTTCCGCATTTCCGGACACTTTGATTGAGAGTGAGCTGTTCGGTTACGAAAAAGGCGCATTCACCGGAGCGGATAAATCCAAACCGGGTAAAGTCCAATTGGCCAGCGGTGGCACTCTGTTTTTAGATGAAGTCACCGAAATGAGCGCACCCGCCCAGGCGAAAATACTGCGCGTCATTCAAGAACGCGAATATCAGCCCCTGGGTGGCATCCAGACCCTGCAAGCCGATATTCGCATTATTGCCGCAACCAATAGGGATATTGAAAAGTTGGTGAAGGAAGGAAAGTTCCGCGAAGATCTATATTACCGACTTTATGTTTATCCGGTCACGATTCCGCCTTTGCGGGAAAGGCAGGAGGACCTCCCCCTTCTGGTGGACTGGTTTTTAAAGAAAATGAACCGCGAAATGGGCAGGCAAATTCAAGGACTGAAACCCGAAGCGATGGAGGTTCTGATAAATTATCGCTGGCCGGGCAATGTCCGGGAACTGCAAAATGTGATCGAACGGTTGATGATTCTTTGCAAACGGGATGTCGTTCGGGTTGCGGACCTTCCGGGTTATTTGCGAGAAAAGAGGGATGAAGAAATAGCGGTTCCTGACTTGAATCATCCGGCATCTTTGCCAGGGCGGTTTTCTCTAGAGCAATACGTTCAGGGGTGCGAAAACCGGATTATCGTCAATGCCTTGAAGAAATCAGGGTTCAACAAATCGAAAGCCGCTGGAAACCTGGGGCTCACCCGTTCCACCTTCCGATACAAACTTTCCAAAGTTCCGAAAGAAATGTTGAGGAACGTGAGTACCGCTAATAAATGAGGAACTCCCGCCGCAGTTTTTTGAATTCCTCCAGGTCTTCATTCCAGGAGTCTTCAATGGTTCCGAGAGTTTCATCATCATTCATGATATTTTCCCGGAAAGTGGAGTTGCCATACAGGAGATCAATTGCGAGGCGGTCGCTCACAAATTCGTAGGGTTCCGTCCGCCAGGCGAATTGCTCGGGATAGAGTCTGGAAATGGCCCGGATGACGGCAATGCCGGTGAGAAAAGGTTTGAACGGGTTGCGGTCGGTGACATGGAGCTGGACCCCTCCGCACACTTCCCGGTTCCATTTTTGAAACATCGGCTTGAAATAGTGCGGCCGAAAATGGACACCCGGCAACTGTTCTTTTTTTAGTTCGTCGGCCAGTTTATGAGGGTTGATATAAGGTGCGCCGACCAGTTCAAAGGGCAGGGTGGTTCCCCGTCCTTCGGAAAGATGGGTTCCCTCGATGAGGCACATCCCAGGGTATACGGTAGCCGTATCCAGAGTGGGCATGTTCGGGGAGGGCGCTACCCAGGGAAGACCTGTGTCGTTGTACCACATGGAGCGTTCCCATCCACGCATGGGAATCACCGTTAAATCGCAGGCGATCCCGAACGTGGTGTTGAACATTTTTGCCAGTTCTCCAACCGTCATGCCGTGCCGGTTGGCAATTGGGTATTGGCCGACAAACGATCTATATTTATCATCAATCAGGTTTCCCTCAACGTCCACTCCATTGATCGGGTTGGGGCGGTCGCAAACGACCATTTGCACTCCGGTTTCACGGCAAATTTCCATGCAGTTGGCCAGGGTGTAAATGAAGGTGTAATAACGGGACCCCACGTCCTGAATATCGAACACTAGATTATCGAGGTTGGCGAGTTGTTCGGGGTGCGGGCATAAGGAATTTTCCACATCTCCATAAAGACTCAAGACATTGACGCCCGAGGCGAGGTCATGGTTGTCATTCACTTTGACCATGTCCTGATCAATTCCGTAAAGTCCGTGTTCCGGTGCAAATATCTTTTTCAGACTGAACCAACCGTGTGATTTGAAGTGGTCGATGGAGTGCCGGTGGTCTCCCGCTACGCTGGTCTGGTTGGCAATCAGCCCGACCGATTGCCCATGCAGGTAGCGCTCAGGATCAGTAAGAAGTGTGTCTAGTCCGGTAATAATTCGGTTCACAAGGTTGACCGTTTAGATTGTGGTTTGCCTGAAAAAACTTTCTTCAGGTCGAGATAAGTAGAGGGTGTATTGAATGAATAGGCGAGCCTTGGGTGAAATACAAGCTCAGGTGAATTTATAGCCCTTGGGAATGACTATAATATTAGATTCTTCATCAACAAGGAAGCGTTTTTTATCCTCTTCCTGATTGTAACCGATGTGGACGCCATCTGGAATCGTCACGTCCTTATCAATGATGGCCATGTTGATTTTGCAATTCTTGCCCACTCTGACCCGGTCCATGATCAGGGAATTAATTATCGCCGCACCGCTGTCAATGTAGACATCCCTGCCGATGACGGAGTCTTGAACAATGCCGCCACTGATAATGCTTCCCTCGGCAACGATACTGTTGACGGCCTGACCACGGCGGCCATCCTCATTGAATACAAACTTTGCCGGCGGGCCTTCATGCTTCGTGGTTCGGATCGGCCAGCGGCTATTATAAAGATTGAACATCGGCTTGACGTTTCGCAGATCCATGTTGGCTTCCCAAAAAGACTTGATGGTTCCTACATCTCGCCAGGCGCCAACTTCCTGACTGGAACTCCCTGGAATGATGTTGGTGCGAAAATCGTAGGCGAATACACGGTCTGTCGTATAAATCTTCGGCAGGATATTTTTGCCAAAATCGTGGGAAGAATTTTTATCAGCGGCGTCTTCGTAGAGAATATTCACCAGATAATCTGTATTGAAAATGTAGTTTCCCATGGAGGCATAGGCTTCCTCAGGACGTCCGGGAATGGACTGTGGCTCGGCGGGCTTTTCCTGGAATCCAATAATGCGCTGATCGGATTCTACCTGAAGGACTCCGAAGTCCCTGGCCTCCCTCATTGAGACTGGAAGCGCCGATACGGTCATATCGGCATTATTTTGGGTATGAAAATCCATCATCTGCCGAATGTCCATCCGATAGATGTGGTCTGCGCCGAATACGGCGACCAGGTCATAGCTGTGGCCTTCGATCAGGTTGATATTTTGATAAATAGCATCCGCCGTTCCCTGATACCAGCTTTCTCCCGTTCGCTTTTGAGCGGGAACGGGCAGGATAAAGTGATCGGGAATCATGGAGCTGAATCGCCATCCCTCCTGCAGGTGTTCGGTCAGGGATTGGGATTTGAACTGCGTGAGAACGTAGATGGAGTAGATTTTTGAATTGAGAAAATTACTGAGAACGAAATCGATCAGCCGGTATTTTCCGCCAAAGGGGACCGCAGGCTTCGCCCGCTCCTTGGTCAAAGGATAAAGACGGCTTCCTTCTCCACCTGCCATGATCATTACAAGAATATTTTGCAAGGTCATTCCCTAAAAAGGATTACGGGTCCGGATCAACCGGTTCTTGTTAAAAACCGCGCCGGTGGAGCAAGGGTGGATAGAGTATAACTCAAATACCGTTGCATGGGATTCGTGAGATGGCTACTTTCTCAGTAACCCATTGAATATTATCATATTAACTGCCAAGTCCTTGACCTGTCAACTTTTTAAATGAACGCTGGGCAAGGCGTCGATTGAAAATAAAAAAACCCCCGGTCCATGGGACCGAGGGTTTCTATTTCTAAAAAATGGTAATAATGGGGGACGTCTTACATCATGCCGCCCATTCCGCCCATTCCACCCATGCCGCCCATGCCGCCCATGCCGCCGCCACCATGGCCATGAGAATGAGCATCATCCTTTTCTTCCGGAAGGTCCGTGATCATGGCTTCCGTGGTCAAAAGAAGGGCAGAAATACTAGCCGCGTTCTGAAGTGCGGTGCGGGTCACTTTTGCAGGGTCGATGATTCCGGCCTTGATCATGTCCACGTACTCACCATTTTTAGCGTCATATCCCATATTGCCTTTCAGGGATTTTACTTTTTCCGCCACGACGGTTCCTTCTTCACCGGCATTAGCGGCGATTTGTCGGATAGGTTCTTCCAGGGCTCGCCGGATTATTTTGACACCTTGCATATAATCGTGTTCGCCTTTTAATTTGTCCAAAGCAGGAAGCGCTCGCAAATAAGCGACTCCGCCTCCGGGAACAATCCCTTCTTCGACAGCCGCGCGAGTGGCGTGTAATGCGTCTTCCACACGGGCTTTTTTCTCTTTCATTTCGGTTTCTGTAGCCGCTCCAACGTTGATGATAGCGACACCGCCTACCAATTTGGCCAATCGCTCCTGCAATTTTTCGCGATCGTAATCGGAAGTGGTTTCCTCGATCTGGTTGCGAATCTGCTTGACGCGGCCCTGGATGTCAGAAGCTTTGCCTTTACCGTCAACAAGCGTGGTGTTTTCCTTGTCAATAGTGACGTGCTTGACGCGTCCGAGGTCCGCAACTTCCACGTTCTCTAGTTTCACGCCGATATCTTCGGAAATGACTTTACCGCCGGTGAGAACGGCGATGTCGTTCAGCATGTCTTTTCGGCGATCTCCAAAACCCGGTGCTTTAACGGCACACACATGCAGAGTTCCGCGCAGTTTGTTGACGACCAGGGTTGCCAGCGCTTCGCCATCAACGTCTTCAGCAACGATCAATAGCGGTTTGCCGGATTTCGCGATCTTTTCCAGAAGCGGAAGCAGGTCCTTCATGCTGGAGATCTTTTTGTCGTTCAGCAGGATATAGGCATCTTCCAATATCGTTTCCATGCGTTCTGGATTGGTCACGAAATATGGAGAGAGATAGCCGCGGTCGAACTGCATGCCTTCAACAATTTCCAGGGAAGTCTCCATGCCTTTTGCTTCTTCAACGGTGATAACGCCATCTTTTCCTACTTTGTCCATGGCTTCGGAAATGATTTCGCCGATGGCCGTGTCCTGATTGGCGGAAATGGTTCCTACCTGAGCGATTTCAGTTTTGTCCTTGGTGGGTTTGGACATTTTCTGAATCTCAGGAATAATCGCCTTTACCGCATCTTCAATGCCTCTTTTAATATCCATAGGATTGGCGCCGGCGGCGACAATTTTCATTCCCTCGCGGAAAATAGCCTGTGCCAGTACGGTCGCGGTGGTCGTGCCGTCTCCAGCGTTGTCACTGGTTTTGCTGGCCACTTCGTTGACCATCTGCGCGCCCATGTTTTCAAACGGATCTTCCAGCTCGATTTCCTTGGCAACAGTCACGCCGTCCTTGGTGATGGTCGGGGAGCCGAATTTTTTGTCGATAATCACGTTGCGGCCCTTGGGTCCCAATGTAATTTTTACCGTATTGGCCAGTTTGTTAACGCCAGCCAGAATTTTCTGTCTTGCTCTTTCGTCATATATTATTTGCTTTGCCATGTATGCTGATCTCCTTAAATGTTTAGGATGTATAAAGTCGTAAAGAAGCTATTGGTCCAAATTTATTTTTCCAGGACACCCAAAATGTCGTCTTCCCGCATCAATAAGAAATCTTCGCCGTCGACTTTGACTTCTGTTCCGCCGTATTTGCTGTAAAGAACCTTGTCGCCAACTTTCACATCCAAAGGAATGTGTTTTCCATCCTCACCGATTTTT
The DNA here is from genome assembly GCA_027619975.1 of Nitrospinota bacterium. Taxonomy (NCBI): domain Bacteria; kingdom Pseudomonadati; phylum Nitrospinota; species Nitrospinota bacterium. Next base: position 88,758 of record JAQCGX010000008.1, on the reverse strand, counting down.
CCTTTGCCAACCGCTTTAACACGGCCTTCGGTGGGTTTTTCTTTGGCCGAATCAGGAATGAAGATGCCCCCTCTTTGGACTTCTTTCTCCAGAATGGGTTGAACGAGTATTCGGTCTTGCAATGGTCGGATATTCATGATGACTCCTCGAAATTAGTGGTAAACTTAAGTTTCAGAACCTAATTTTCATGACTTGCGGAGAACTTTTCTCGCAAGAATGAATTCGTTAACATGTTGTTTTTAAGGTATTTTTTTGCAGATAAGGCAACTTGATGGACAATTTTCAGGTGCTATCGAGTAATATTAGCACTCATCATTGCCGAGTGCTAATAATAAGATATGATCTGAAAATTAAAAAGCAAGGTGTGGTTAAAAATAAATTAAAAATATTTTTGAAAGTAATTTAACTGATGAAAAAACAATCAGGTAAAGAGATTGAAACGTTTCTCAACCCCAACCCCGACCGGGATTACGAGATCAATATGGAATGTCCGGAGTTCACCTGCCTTTGCCCCAAGACCGGCCAACCCGATTTTGCGGTGATCACCATCAATTACATTCCAGACAAAATCTGTATCGAGCTCAAGTCCTTGAAGCTTTACTTATGGTCTTTCCGGGATGAGGGAGGGTTCCACGAAAAAGTGGTCAATCAGATTTGTGATGACCTGGCCGCCGCCTGTAAACCCAGAACAATGAAAATTGTCGGGGATTTTAACGTCCGGGGCGGCATTTACACCTCAGTGACAGTGGAATACGTCAAAGGTAAGAAAAGAAAAAGCTAATAAAAAGTGAGGGAATGTTGAAGCGAACCGGAGAGTGCAACCAGTGTGGAGAATGCTGTAAAACGGTCAATATCACTGCGGTCAGGGATATTACCCTGAGACAGCACGGAAATATCGAAGAACTGAAACGCTATTTGAGCTTCCGGAGAATCCAGGTCGTGGGGGAGGATGTTGACAAAAACCTTCTCTATTATACAATCAATATTCCCTGTTCCCAGTTGGGGCCTGATAATGTGTGCAAGGTTCACAACTCTCCTGAAAAACCTCTCATCTGCCATCGTTACCCTTGGGCCAAAGACGATATTGCCGAATGCAGTTATACCTTTGAACCGGTTTCCCCCTCCTGGATGCCCAAAGGATAAAGTTCATGGGGTTTCTGTAAAAAGGGAAGATGCTGGATTTCCTGTGATAAAATAACTAAAATAAGGGTTATATTTAAGGAAACAAACTGTTTTATAAACTCCCGGCGCATATTGAACCCGCTGGTTATAAGTGATTTTTGCGATGACTGAGCGGTTTACAGATAATGAGAATGGCACCATTACCGACACCCGGACCGGGCTCATGTGGCAGGAAACCTATGCCTATCCGGAAACGGGGAATTACATCAACTGGTACGATGCGAATGAGTATATCCACGGCCTGAACGAGAAAAATCTGGGCGGTTATTCGGACTGGCGATTACCGGATCGGCTGGAAATCCAGAGTTTGTATGAGTTAAGAAAAACCTTTAAGTCGCGGGGAAAAACCTTTATTCTGCATATAGATCCGGTGTTTGAATTCAGTTACGGGAGTTGTTTCTGGACCCGCAAGACCCGGCTGTCCGCCGCTTTGGGCTTTGAGTTTGATATTGGCGACATGCACTGGTATCCTCAGGGGAGTATTTCCGGATCGGTTCGTGCGGTGAGGGGAGTCCTGAATCCAAAAGTGATGGTTGATCCGGCATGGATCGAATTACAGGAGAGTTGATGAAAACCAGAAATGGAAAATTCGTAAGGCCCCGTACCGATGATCGCCCAACGGCGGGTGAGGAAAAATTCAGAATAGAAAAAGCCAAGGCCCGTAAATTACGGAAGTCGCAATGGTGGTTGCAGAAGCTCCAGAATGGAGTCTGTCATTATTGTGGGGGCAAGTTCGAGACCGAGGAATTGACCATGGACCACATCGTCCCTATTTCGCGTGGGGGCAAAAGCGCCAAAGGGAATATTGTCATCTCCTGTAAAACCTGCAACTCCAACAAAAAGTATTACACGCCGGCGGAACTCATCCTCCGCGATGATCTGGGAAAAGACGTCCGTTTTTGACCCCACTACGTGGGGAGGAGGAGCGGGCTACGCTCTCGAACCGCACAAACTTCCAGTAAATTATAAAAACTCATAAACCCATCGCACGTTAAAATCAAGTCCAGCGTTACGCTGGTCAGTTGGGAACGCCAGGAATGGATTAAGGCTTGTTTTCGGAATCGCCTTTTTCTTTGGGAACGTGAATCTGGCTCTCACAAACGAGAAGCAGGTGGATGCCTAATCTGGTTTTGACGGGTTCCGGGAGGGTGTATTTTTCGGTATTCATGATGATATCGACCAAACTCTGAGTCATGATAGCATCGGTGATCTTCATTCCTTTATAAATCCAGCCCAGCTCGCCGCCCAGTTGCTTCGTCGTGCAACTGCTGTATTTTTTAGACAGCGTGACAAAAAACTTTTCCAGTTTTTCCCGATCGTGGAACTCTTTATCCGGGTCCTCCGTGGGCTGGTCGGCCAGTTCTTTTTGGAAGTCAATGAGGGTTTGCCGGACCAATTGGGCGGCTTCCAATGAAGACAGCCTGATATGGCGGACCCGGTGTTCCATAGGTTTATCGGTTTTCAGGACTTGCTTTTTGGCGACAAAAACCTTCTTTGGTTTGATGATTGGCTTGATGGTTGGTTTTGGAGCATCCGAAGGTTGCACTGGTTCTTTAGCGGTTTTGTCTCTTTCGTAAATGGTTTTTTCTGATTCCTTAGGAAATTTGTCTTCTGACATTTAAGAGGTCTCTTTATTTGTAATGAAGGAAAGTTAAATTATACCTTGAACTTTAAGAATGTAATGAGAAAATTTTTGAGAGGTTAACTGGGAATTCTTAAAGCAATTCTTCAGGAAAAATCCAGCGATTCCAGATAGTTGATAACGGCGCAACTGTCGTTACTGCCGATGATTTCATGCGCGGCCCGTTTGACTTCCGGAAGCGCATTGGAAACGGCAATGGCCCGCCCGGCAATTTTAAACATACCGAGGTCGTTCACATAATCTCCAAAGACAACAGTATTTTTCAGAGGATGTTTTAAATACCGTGCCAATATCTTTATCATATTCGCCTTGTTGGCTTCCTGATGATAGGCTTGTAGCCAGTAAAAATTTTTGAGAGAAACATCTTCCGCAAAATAAAAACTGATGTCATCAGGATATTTCTTTTTTAAGGCCTGATAAACAGGTTTGAGTGTTTTTTTGTTATCGATCAAAAGAAACCCGGACACTCTCTCATCGTTGGCAAATTCATAATTATCCACCTTACGCAGTCTTCCATCCCCGTCCAGGCTGGTGAGGTAGGTTTTTGCTCCGGGATTGGTTGCTTCACGGTAAGATACGCGATGTTCGTTACCGTTGGATAAATAGGAATAGATAAAAGGGTGGAGGCCCAAGGGGGTCACTATTTGCAATAAATCTTTCACGACTTCTTTGGTGATAAAGTCGGCGAGAAAAACATTCTGACCGGTGTTGAAATCGGTGAGGTATACGCCATTGAACAGAATGGTTGGAATTTTTAGATTCAATCCTTTGAGGATGGGATGGGCGGAGTCATAATTCCGAGCCGTGGCAATGGTAAACTTGAGACCTCGGTCTATCAGGCGATTGAGCCGTTGAATGGAATCCTGGGAAAGAGTTCCAGAGGACGAAAGCAAAGTACCGTCCAGATCCGAAATAAACAACAAGTTCTTAGGATTGGTTCCTGTCCAGTTCAAACTTTTCGGCTGGGATCGGGGTGTTTTTGAGAATATATTTTTAAAAATATTTACCATTCTCTCCTTCTCATCTAAACAGCATACAATATTAAATTATAAGGCTTTATTGTCTAAAATCTCGCTATTTTTTTTAAACCGCCAGGTGTTTTCATAACAGTAGGGTCAAGACTCTAAAAGAGATGAATTTTCTTCATTAACTGGGCTGAGTTGCCAAGATTCTTTGTAAGAAATTGTTATATTAACATACTAATAAACTTATAAAGCTTGTCAAGTCAGACACTCATGGATTTTTCCAGAGATGAGAACTAAATATAGAATAACGGGGAGCGAGCATTATGTTGTTAAAAAATAGGGTGCGATTATGGATGCAGGGCGTGGTGGTTTTGTCGTGGTTTCTTTGCCATATTTCTTTAGCGGCGGCGTTTGATTTTTCAGATTGGGATGCGCTGGTAAAAAAACATGTGAAGACGACAACAATTGATGGGGTGACGCTGAATGCCATCGCTTATAAGGATTTGAAGGAAGACCCTGGGTTCAAAAGGGTGGTGGATGGGTTGAAAACCGCTTCGTTTGATGGTTTAAAGATTCAGGAAGAAAAATTGTCCTTCTGGATCAATGTATACAATATTCTGGCGGCGAAAGTCGTGGTGGACAATTATCCGGTCAAGAGCATCAATGATGTAGGCAGTATTTTCAAAAAAGTCTGGAAACGCCCGGCTGGTGTGGTGGCGGGTGAAGAACGCACCCTGGATGAAGTGGAGCATCAAATCCTCCGGAAAATGGGGGATCCCAGAATCCATGTTGCCATTGTCTGTGCGTCCGTCAGTTGCCCGGATATCAGGATGGAAGCATACACAGCTGAGAAGCTCAACGAGCAATTGGACGATCAGATGCGAAAATTTCTTGAAAATAAGGAAAAAGGGCTGAGGGTCGATAAAAAGAAAAAGAGAATCTATCTGTCTGCAATTTTCAAATGGTTTAAGGAAGACTTTGACTCTCAGGGCGGGGTGATATCTTTTGTCAGCCAGTATGTTTCGCCTTCCGAGAAGAAGGATTTTCAGGAATTCGGCAGAAATTTAAAATACCTGGATTACAACTGGGATTTGAACAAATTGTAGCGGAATAAAACAACCGGCTTCCTCCCTCATTTCAAGTGAGGGAGGAGCGGTTTTTTCAAGCGAGCTGTCTCAGTCCGCGTGTTTTCTTAAAAAAGTTGGAATATCGAAATTCACCGGCATTGAGTCAAATTCCGGGTTTTCTTGTTTAATTGCAGAAACCAGGGTCTTTAACTGGGTATGGGTTTGATTGGTGGTGCCATCTCTGCGGCCTTCATCATGTAACTGAGCCTCCACTGGCACCAGGCGCGGCTTTGATTTTTGCTCTTTATTTTCGTCAAACCCGGTAGCAATGACAGTCACTCGCATCTTGCCATGCATATCAGGATCGATGACGGCTCCGAAGATGATATGGGCATCCTCATGGGCGTTTTCCTGAATCAGCATGGAGGCTTCATTCACCTCCAGCAATCCCAGGTCTTCGCCGCCGGTGATATTGATGAGGATTCCCCGTGCCCCATCGACGGATGCTTCGTCCAGCAGCGGGCTGGAAATGGCTTTTTGAGCCGCTTCCACGGCCCTGTTTTCTCCCTCCGCCGTGCCGCTTCCCATGAGGGCTTTGCCCATGTTGCCCATAATGGCTTTAACATCTGCAAAGTCCAGGTTGATCAACCCCGGAACCACAATGAGGTCGGATATACTGCACACTGCCTGTTTGAGGACATCATCGACCAAACCGAAGGCGCCGGTAAAAGAAGTCTGTTTGCCCACAAAACTGAGCAGTTTTTGATTGGGAATAACGATCAGGGTATCCACTGCATTTTTTAACTCCAGGAGTCCCTCCTCAGCTTGCTTGGCGCGTTTCCTGCCTTCGAAGTGGAATGGCTTGGTCACCACTCCCACCGTCAAAGCGCCAATTTCCCTGGCAATTCGGGCAATTATGGGAGCCGCACCCGTTCCCGTTCCGCCACCCATGCCCGCAGTGATGAATACCATATCTGCGCCATGCAGAGTGTCGCGAATCTGGTTTTCGCTTTCTTCAGCCGCCCGTTTTCCCACATCCGGATTGGAGCCTGCTCCCAGCCCTCGGGTAAGTTCTATGCCAATCTGGATTTTATCAGCGCATTTACAGGATTCCAGTGACTGTATGTCGGTATTGGCGACACTGAACTCCACACCACGGATATTATCTCTAACCATAGAGGTCACCGCGTTGGTTCCTCCACCGCCGACACCCACCACTTTTATATTAGCCGAGTATTCGACATTGTTATCAAATTCGATCAAGCCCATTGTGTCTCCTCCTTATTAAAAGAACTCGTCCGCCCAATCTTTCATGCGGCTGAATATTTTTTCAAACAAGTTTCTACCCTGAAGCTCACGGGTGGTCCCCATATTATTAACTCTCACTCCATACTGGATCAGGCCCGTGCTGGTGGCGTACATGGGACTGTTCACCACATCGCTGAGCCCGCCAATCCCTGTGGGGACACCGATCCGTACAGGACACTGAAAAACGCTTTCCGCCAGTTCCGCCATTCCTGTCATAGAGGCGGCGCCGCCTGTCAGTACGATTCCCGATGATATTATTTCCCGGTATCCTGAAATCGTCAGCTCGTGATCCAGCATGTCAAACATTTCCTTGGACCGCGCTTCAATGATTTCGCTCAGAATCTGTCGGGAAACCATTTTTGGCTCTCTTCCCCCAACGCTGGAAACCTCGATGACTTCATCCGCGCCCACCAAAGGGGAGTAAGCGCATCCGTAGGAGTGTTTGATTTTTTCCGCCTCCGCGTTGGGAGTGCGAAGACCAATGGCGATATCGTTAGTCATTTGCGATCCGGCAATGGTGAGTACGGACGTATGCTTGATGGCCCCCTGAAAAAATATGGCCATGTCTGAAGTCCCGCCTCCGATATCGATCATTGCCACGCCCAATTCTTTTTCATCGGAGGAAAGCACCGATTCGCTAGATGCCAGTTGCTCGAGGACGATATCCTGCACTCCCAGTCCGGCTTTATTGACGCATTTCACAATATTTTGCGCCGAAGTTACGGCGGCGGTGACAATGTGCACTTTGGCTTCCAGACGAACCCCCGCCATTCCCAGGGGGTCTTTGATGCCGTCCTGGCTGTCCACGATATATTCCTGCGGAAGCACATGAATGACTTCGCGGTCCAGGGGGATGGCAATCGCCTTGGCAGCTTCTATTACCCGGTCCACATCCTTTGAGTTGATCTCTTTTCCCTTAACGGCGATGATTCCGTGGCTGTTGAGGCTGTTGATGTGTCCGCCGGCGATTCCCACAAATACCGACTCAATTTCGCAACCGGCCATGAGTTCTGCTTCTTCAACGGCGCTTTTGATCGACTCAACGGTACTGTCGATATTGACAACGACCCCTTTGCGAAGGCCCCGTGAAGGGTATTGTCCGAGGCCAATAATATCGACGCCACCTGAGGGAGTTCTCTCGCCGATAATGCAGCAGATCTTTGTGGTGCCAATATCCAGGCCTACGATGTAATTAGAATTTTTGGACATTGACCTGTTTCCTCAATCTTTTTCTCACTGATTGATTGTTATTCATATTATAGGAGTTCTCTTTTCGTTTCACGACAATTTTGTCCTTAAATGATAAATCGATATGATCGATATTTTTCTTATCCGTCTCCAGAGTGTCTCGCACGATCATGAAATTTTGAACATCCTGCGCAATGGTTTCCAGGCCCATAAAAACCTGCATTTTCCCGCTCCCGGTGGTGAAGGTGACACGGGACATGCCGTCGATATCAGCTGATTGGATCGGGTTGTCAGAGAAAAAAGACAGTTGGTTGAAATAATGCATTGTCTGTAGACTGCTGATAACTCCATCCTCGGTGACATTCTGGCCCAACACCACTTCTTCCTTGGACGGGGGGGGGATGATCAAGGGGAGGTGTCGGTAAGCTGGGGTCTCGGGTGCCAGTAAAACGCCAAAGTTGTCCATGACATAGACCTTATCCAGCTTGATTCGGGCATAGGGTTTTCTTTCTTCCACATGGACCAGAATTTCCTGAGGAAACGCTTTTCTGACAGAAACGGTTTGCACCCAGGGGTGCTCGGCAAGTTGGGTGGACAGACTTTCCAGATTCAGTAAAAAAATATTGCTGCCCGTGACAGGACCCAGCCGTTCCAGAATTTCTTTCTCTTGCAGAGTCTGGTTGCCGGTAAGAGTGACCTGAGAGACTGCAAAGCGGGGCGACGTGGTGAAAAAATGATAGCAAAAATAAACTCCATAAGCGCCTGCGGCCACTAGAAGAATTTTTAGCATCCAGCGGAACCCTGTTTTTACCCGCACCCAAAAGGTAGAAAAACTATTCAGGCTCTTGGAAGAAGCAAAAGCTCTTCCGCCTCTTTTATGCTTTTGGGGCTTTTGTGTCCTGAGCACTCGACAGGAGCTGGACATGCTTTTATTTCCTGCTACCGCATAACTCATAAGGGTCTCTATTGGTAATCCAGTTGAGCAGAATTTAATATTTCCATCACCAGCGCATCAAAATCTATTCCAGCCTGCTTAGCCGCCATGGGCAACAGGCTGGTCGGGGTCATTCCGGGGATGGTATTCATCTCCAGAACATACGGGGTTCCATCTGCATCGACGATAGCATCAACCCGCGGCACTCCACGGCCTTTAAGGGCGTGGAACACCTGGATCGCTACCTGCTCGCATCGGGATATTTCTTCAGCACTCAAATCCACCGGCGGGCATACATAGTCTGTTTTTCCCGGCGTGTATTTGGCCTCATAATCATAAAATTCCGATTTGGGTTTGATATGCACGAGTGGCAGGGGCTTTTCCCCCATCATTCCTACGGCCACCAATCGTCCTCCAATAAACTTTTCCACCACAACTTCCTCCGAATAGGTGAAGGCGTCTTCCAGAGCCGGGAGCCACTCACTTTCTTTTTTTACGATATGGATGCCGATGCTGGACCCCTGGTTGGAAGGTTTGACCACCACAGGCAAATCCAGGGTTCGGGAGGTTTCATTCTTTTGTTTCCTTTGAAACACCTGATAGTCTGCCGAGGGAATTGCATTTATTTTAAAAATTTCCTTTGATTTCACTTTGTCATACGCAATGGAACTGCCGAGAACACCAGACCCGGTGTAAGGAATTTGCGCGTACTCCAAAATTCCCTGAATGGTTCCATCCTCCCCGTAGGTACCGTGAAGCGCAATGAAGGCCACATCGATCCCCGATCGTTCCAGGTTGACGGCGATCTTGTGGTCCACATCAATCGCGATAGCGTCCAGCCCGTTTCTTTTGATCGCCTGGAAGACAGAATTTCCGGTTGTCAGCGATACTTCTCTTTCAGGTGACAGTCCCCCCATCAAGACGCCGATCTTCTTTCCCTTTAAATGTATGCCTTTACTCAAGATAGTATTTTCAAATAAAAATTAATTAGGGTCCGCCTCCGGCCTCGGCCAAAAGGCCGGAGACAAAGGAAGGAGGGGTACCTTTGATTACGGACCATTTTAATATCGGTTTCTATTTTTGCTCTTGAGAAGAAAACTAAAAAATTCTCTTCCTGTTTTGTCATCATTTCCCCAGAACGACGATTTCCGGTTCCAGTTTTATCCCGGATTTTTCTTCAACCACTTTCTGAATGTGATCGATCAGGTTGAGAACATCCACTGCGCTGGCATTGCCCTTGTTGACGATAAAATTTGCATGTTTGAGAGACACGCTTGCATGCCCAATGTAGGTTCCCTTGAGTCCTGCCGATTCGATCAATCGTCCAGCACTGTCATTAAGGGGGTTTTTAAAGATCGATCCAGAATTCGGAACCGTCAGAGGTTGTTTGGAACTTCTGCGCGTCAGGTGGCTGTTCATGGTTTCATGAATCTTCTTCATGTCTCCCTTTTCAAGTTCCAGCTCGGCTTCGACAATGATTCCCCCTTCGGTTGGGAAAACCGTCTTCCGGTAACTGAAATTTATTTTATTGCCTTGCAAAACCTCAACCTCTCCCTCTGGAGTGACACGAGTCACACTACGGATAAACGGGCCAATCTCTGTGCCCTCCGCGCCGGCATTCATGATAATCGCACCGCCTAAAGAGCCAGGAATGCCTACCAGATGTTCGATTCCAGTCAGAGAGTACTTGGCGGCGTATTTTGCGAGATAGGACAGCTTCACTCCAGCGCCAACACGTAATACAGCCTTATCTTTCTTTTCGGCAGATTGTTCGAACACTGGAGCGCCGATTGACCGAAAACTATTTTTAAGAGAAATAACGATTCCGCGTATTCCGTTATCGGGTGCCAGGAGATTGGTCCCTTCGCCAAGAATGAATATCGGAATGTCCCCGTGCTGTTTGAACAGGGTTTGTATATCGGAAATGTCTTCAGGAAGAACGAAGAAATCCGCCGGCCCACCGATCCGGATGGAAGTATGGTTTAGAAGAAGCTCATCGCGTTTCACTTCGCCTTTGATTTTTGTCAACCAGGGAAAAGGGTTGGTCATGATATTTTTCTGCCGTAATTTGCGTCCCAGGACGGTTTTAGGTAAGTCCAGCCGGGTTCGAAGGGGAAACCTTTGGCCCGTGCCGGAGTGGGTAAAGTTTATCAATCTCCGTTTCCATGGTTCACTCAACATATTAATTTACCCTCTTTGGATGTTTTATTGTATTCAATTGGAAATATTCTCAAGTAAAACGCGGTTCAGTTCCCAAACGTCTCCCGCTCCCAGGGTGATCACCACATCTCCGGGATGGATAAGGCGAAGCAATGCGGGAACGACCTCGTTGCGATTTTCAATAAACTCCACGTGCTTGTGCCCAAACTCCTTGGCCCCCTCGGCAATCAGCCGTGCATGCACACCAGGGATCGGGGACTCACCAGCCGGGTAGATATCCAACACAATCAGATGATCCGTGTCGTTGAAAGCGGAGCAGAATTGTTGCAACAGGGTTTGCGTGCGGGAATATCGATGCGGTTGAAACACCGCGATCAGTCTGCGGTCGGGCCAGACCTCTTTCGCTGTTTTAAGAGTCGCCTGGAGTTCAACAGGGTGATGACCGTAATCATCAACCAGCGTCAGGGAATCCGATTGATGTATGATTTCAAACCGGCGCTGAACGCCAGAAAAGGTTTTTAACGACTCGGCGATGTTCGGGAACTCCAGATTCAATTCCATGCCCACCGCGACCGCCGCCAGAGTATTCAAAACGTTGTGGCGTCCCAAGGCTCCCGAATTGATTCTTCCCAATTCTTTTCCCTGATGATAAACGGTGAAAAAACTTTGCAATCCCTCGACCGAAATATTTCTCGCCGTATAATCCGCCTGGGTTGTCAATCCGTAGGTGATATAGCGTTTCTCCATCCGGGGGATCAGAGATTGAATATTGGGATCATCCAGGCAGATAATAGACGCTCCGAAGAACGGCACCTTATTGATGAATGTCAAAAATGCGTTTTTGATGTTTTCAAGAGTTTTGAAATGATCCATGTGTTCTTCATCGAGCGTCGTGACCACCGCGAAGGTGGGAGACAACTTGAGGAACGAACCGTCACTCTCATCCGCTTCCGCGACGAGGAATTCACTTCGCCCCAGTTTTGCCAGTCCGCTAAAGCTTTTGAGTCTTCCACCAATCACCACGGTAGGGTCGAGACCGCCGCCGGCTAAGACGGTGGCGACCAGCGATGTGGTCGTGGTTTTTCCATGTGTGCCGGCGATGGCGATGCCGTATTTCATGCGCATCAGTTCGGCGAGCATTTCTGCGCGGGGAATCACAGGAATGGCTTTTTCCCTGGCGGCGAGCACTTCGACGTTATCCGCTTGAATGGCGCTGGAGGCGACCACCACCTGGGCGTCTTCGACATTTTCGGCCTTGTGTCCGAACAGGATCTTCGCTCCGATTTTTTCCAGGTGATCGGTGACATGAGTTCTGCCCATGTCTGATCCGGTGACCTCAAACTCGAGGTTGATCAGGACTTCAGCAATTCCGCTCATACCAGAACCTCCGATTCCGATAAAATGGATGCGTTGGGTTTTTCCTAAAAACATGACAATACATTTTCTCCAGCCGTCGTTTCATTTCTCCCGGATTTGCCACGGGATTTATTCAGCAACTCCAAGCAAAGGTGCAAGGCTTTTTCCGTTGCGTCCCGTTTCCCCAGTGCGTAGCAATTGTTCTCCATTTTCAGTCTCTTTTCCGGTTGCTCGCTGGCCTGTAAAATGGACTGTGCCAGTCGTTCACCGGACACATCTTTATCAAGCATGATTTCTCCAGCGCCAGCCGCTTCAAGAACCCGCGCATTGTGCTCCTGATGGTTATGGGTTGCGTGCGGGTACGGAATCAATACCGCCATTTTTCCACAGGCGGTGATTTCCCCCAAAGTGGAAGCCCCTGCGCGGCAAATGATCAGCGAAGCCTTGCGATATTGTTCGGCCATATCGTGGATAAAAGCCTGGACGTCCGCAGATATATTTTTTTCAGCATATTGACTTTTCACCCAGTCGCAATCGCGCTCTCCGGTTTGGTGGGTGATGTGAAACCGATCTTTTTTTTCGGATAAAAAGTCGATGGCTTCTACCATGCCCCGGTTTATGGAATGCGCCCCCTGACTGCCACCCAGTACCAGGATATTGAACTTGCCTGAGGGCAAGGGGGATGAATTTTCCCTGAGAACGCAAAATTCTTCCCGGATCAGATTGCCCGTTTCGACGACTTTATTTTCGGGAAAATATTTTTTTGACTCTTTAAATGACACCGCTATTTTGTCCGCTATTTTTCCAAGCCATTTGTTGGTGATTCCGGGAACGGCGTTTTGTTCCTGAATCAGTATAGGAATCCGCAAAATCCATGCAGATAAAACCAGCGGTCCGGAAACGTAGCCGCCGACGCCCACCACAAGGCCCGGCCTTTTTTGCAGCAAAAAGGTGAAGGACTGCAGAATGCCGACAGGAATCTTGACCCATGCCAGCAACCGGTTGAAACCTTTTTTACCCAGAAGACCTCCCGAATAAATAGTTTTCAAGGGCCATCCTTCACGCGGAAGAATTTTCGATTCGATTCCCTGCCTGGTTCCCACAAAAGTTATATCCATATCGTTGTCGTGTTTTTTGAGCGCCTTTGCCAGTGCGATTCCCGGATAAAGATGGCCTCCGGTTCCGCCGCCGGCTATGACCACTCGTTTACGCATGGTTTGCTCATGAGCGTCGCACCGTTTGCTCCGAAATGTTTAACAAAATTCCCACGCACAGCATGGAAATCACCATGGAGGACCCTCCCATGCTGATAAACGGCAGGGTCAAACCTTTGGTTGGCAGAAGACCCGTGGCAACTCCCATATTGATGAATGCCTGGAATCCGATCAGCAGGGTGATGCCGATCGCCAGATGCGTGCCAAAAGCATCCTTTGCCCGGTAGGCGATGATGAGTCCTCGCCAGACCAGAACGAAAAATAAAAAAATTACTGCCATGGCTCCCAGGAAACCCAATTCTTCTCCAATCACCGAGAAGATGAAATCCGTATGCGCTTCTGGAAGATAAAATAATTTCTGGTTGCTGTCTCCAAGCCCGAGACCCCAGGTCCCACCTCTTCCAAAAGCATAAAAAGATTGAATCGCCTGAAACCCTGTATTTTTAGGGTCCTGCCAGGGGTCGATAAAAGCCTGGATTCTTCGCATCCGATAATCGGCGCTGAAAATTGCTATAACGATAAAAGGCACAAACGCCAGTGCTGAAAAAATCAAAAACTTTTTACGAATTCCACCAATGAACATCATCGTAAATGTTACAGCGCAGATAATGATTGCGGTTCCCAAGTCTGGTTGAAAAAGTATGGGCAGAAAGAAAAATCCCAAAACAATCAGGTTGGGCAGGTATCCGTATGCAAAGTCCCGTAATTTGTCCGAACGTTTGACAAGGGATTTGGCCATAAACAAAACCAGGGCGAACTTGGCAAGCTCGGAAGGTTGAAATGAAAATAAACCCAAATTCAGCCACCTGCGGGCTCCTCCGCCTTCCACACCCAAACCGGGAAACATCACCGCCAGAAGGAGAATAAATGTTGCCAGCATTATCGGATAGGTGAATTGCCCCCATTGATGGTAATTCGCCTTGCGGGCGAACCACAGGACTCCGCTTCCCAATAACATCCAGATCAGCTGACGCTTGAGGAAATAGGAGGAATCGTTGTGGGCTTCCAATCCGTAGACCGCACTGGAACTGAACACCATGACGAGGCCGAAAAGAATCAGAACCGCAACGGTAATGCAGAGAAGAAAATCACACCCGTGATGATTTGGATTTGATGAGTTCAAGTTTCCTCGTTGTTATAAATGCTTGTTGGTCTGGCAAACTTTCAAATTGCCGGAACCGTCGTTAAAGACTGTGGACGATGGATTTAAATTGATTTCCACGGTCCGCGTAATCCTTGAACATGTCGAAACTGGCGCAGGCCGGTGATAGAAGAACCACATCCCCGGACGTCGCATGTCCTGTGGCCTTGCGCACGGCCTCCTCCATACTGTCGGCTTCTTCATAGTTAAATGATCCGTTTAAGATTTGCCGGAACTTGGATTTGGCTTCTCCTATCAGGATCAAATGCTTGACCTTTTGCTTGAAAACCTGTTGCAGGGGCAAAAAGTTACTTTCCTTATCTTTCCCGCCGACAATCAATACAACAGGGCGGCTTAAGGATTGCAGGGACTTCTGAACCGCTCCCACATTGGTTCCCTTGGAGTCGTTCACGAAGTCAATTCCCTGGTAGGTACGCACCCATTCCATACGGTGCTCCAAACCTGTAAATTGTTTGAGCGTTTCTGCAATGGTTTCCAGCGGGATGTTGAGGAGGGAACTGGCCAGAGAAGCCGCAAGAACGTTTTCCACTTGCCATTGCATGACCTGGTTGAGATCATCAAGGTTACAGATTTTCTTTTCGGTTGCATTCATGCGTAACATAAGAGAGTTCTCTCTCAAAAAGACACCTGTTTTCACTTCGTCGGTGGCGCTGAAAAAAAGTTTTTGGGCTCGGGAGTTTTGTCCGAGATTTTTCGTGTTTGGGTCGTCCTGATTTAAAATGAGATAATCGTTTTCAGTCTGATTTTCACTGATTTTTTCTTTGAGCCGGATATAAGTCGCCATCGCTTTGTGCCGGTCCAAATGGTCGGGAGTGATATTCAACACCACACTGATTTTGGGTCTGAATTTTTCAATGGCCTCCATTTGAAAACTGGATATTTCCAGAACCAGAAAGTCCGGCGCTTCTTGATCCACCAGTGATATGAAGGGAATTCCTATGTTGCCGCCGATCAGAACCGATTTCCCTGCGGCCTGCAAAATTTTCCCAATCAGTGTTGTTGTGGTCGATTTTCCATTGGTTCCGGTGATCGCGATGATGGGAGAGGTGCTGAACCGACAGGCCAGCTCCACTTCACTCCAGATGGGGATGCCCCGTTGAACAGCAGACTCCAGGAATGAAGAATTAATATCGATCCCTGGGCTGAGAATGAGTAGTTCCTCATTCCCAGCCAGGGCGGATGATCCGAACTTGGTTTGAACCGAAGGGTTCAACTGTTGGACGGCCTCCTCCAGATCTTGTCTTTCCTTCTGATCGATGAGAGTCACCTGCGCTTTCTTGCCTGCGAGGAAATTTGCCGAAGCGATGCCGGAGCGTCCCATGCCGATCACAGTTATTTTTTTGTTTTTCAATTCCATGGCTAGCGCATTTTCAGAGTGCTGAGGCTGATCATCGCCAGGACAACCGCGATGATCCAAAACCTTACGATGACTTTGGGCTCCGACCAGCCCGATTGTTCGAAATGATGGTGAAGCGGCGCCATTTTAAAGACGCGTTTTCCGCCGGAGTATTTGAAATAACCGACCTGAATGATGACCGAAAGCGCCTCGATCACGAAGATTCCGCCGACCAGAATCAACAGTAGTTCGTGCTTGGATATCACCGCGATGGTTCCCAGAATGCCGCCGAGAGACAAGGAGCCGACATCTCCCATAAATACCTGGGCGGGATAGGAGTTGTACCAGAGAAAACCAAGACTGGCCCCAATAATGCTTGAGCTCAATACGGCAATCTCCCCTGATTCGCGGATGAATTGAATATCCAGATATTCGGCGAACTTGAAATGGCCGCACAAATAGACGATCCCCGTGTAAGTGAGGGTGGCGATGATGATGGGTCCGATGGCCAGCCCGTCCAGTCCATCTGTCAGGTTGACGGCATTGGAGGTTCCGACGATGATAAAGACAATGAAAAAAAGATAACCGACGCCGAGGTCCGGTTGCAGTTGCTTGAAGAAAGGCACGGACAGTTTTGTGGCGTAATCTGCCCGGATGGGATCGAAATAGATCAAATAAACACCAATGGCCAGGGCGATGAGCGTTTGCAGTATGAGTTTCGTTCGGACGAATAAGCCATCGCCGCTTTTTAATTTGGTCAGGTCATCATAGAAACCAATGCCTCCAAACCCGACTGTTGCGAAAATGATCACCCAGATGTAATTATTCGATAAATTGGCCCAAAGCAGGGTGGATAACAGAAAGGTGAAAAGGATGAGCATTCCCCCCATCGTCGGTGTGCCTGATTTAACACTATGTTGTTTCGGGCCGTGGGCGCGAATTTTTTCCCCGATCTGATATTTTTGCAGAAGGCGGATCATGTAGGTTCCCAGGACCAGACTGAGCACGAGGGCTGTCACTCCGGCATAGGCCGACCGGAACGTGATGTAGCGGAACACGTTGAAGATTGAGTAGTCGGCACTGAGCGGATAGAAAATATGATAAAACATGTTTTTAGTTGTTTTCTGAGTTAACCAACGCCTGAATGACCTTCTCCATGCCTGCGCCACGTGATCCTTTGAACAAAAGGCAGTCTCCCGGGCGGGTATTTTCTTTTAAATATGCAGATGCTTCCTCATGATTGCCAAGGGCGAGTGCGCAGTCCTTAGGCATGCCTTCTAAACGGGCCTCCTCTGCGGCCAGAGATGCCAGTTCCCCCACGGTGACCAAAACGTCAATGGGTTGTTTGGCTATTTCTTTGCCGAGATCCTTATGGGCGGATTGAGATAAATCGCCGAGTTCCAGCATGTCTCCAATCACCAAAAACCGGCGTCCGCTGGATTTATATTTGGACAGCGTGTCCAGCGCTTCCTTCATGGATTGCGGGTTGGCGTTATAGGCGTCGTTGATGATGGTCATGGAATTGTGCTGTGAAATTTCGTAACGCTGGGAAAGCAACCGGCAATTAGCAAGTCCCTGAGTCATAGTCGTTGTCGGGATTCCAAGAGAATACCCGGTTGCAATCGCCGCCAATGCGTTATAGATATTGCAGAACCCGAGAAAGGGGAGGGCTACCGAAAATGATTGGCCGAAAATTGAAACTGTAAAATCGTGCCCGTCATTTGATCTGGCTTGAATATTCTCAGCCTTCACATCGGCAGGATTATCGATTCCAAAACTGATCTGTTTGGCCCGCAAGGATCTGCCCAGTTCCAGCACCAGCGGGTCGTCGGCATTGATGATGGCGGTTCCATGCTCGCTCAACGCTTCAAACAACTCGCCCTTGGCCGCCTGCACGTTTTTCAGGGTTTTCAACTGTACCAGATGGCCCTCGGAAATATTGGTGATGACCCCGATGTCGGGTTTGGCGATGTCCGCCAGTTGCCGGATTTCGCCCGCTGCACTCATCCCCATCTCTAATACCGCCACCTCGTGTGAGGCGTCGAGTTCCAGAACGTTCAACGGCAGGCCAATGTGGTTGTTAAGGTTTCCTCTGGTCTTCAAAGTTTTGTAGGTCGTCTCAGCGATAGATGCGATCATTTCCTTGGTGGTCGATTTACCGTTGGTTCCCGTGACCCCCACCACGCGGGCCGGCATTCGGCTCCGATGAAAGCGGGCAAGGTCCTGCAGGGCCGATAACGTATCGTCCACTCGAATAGCAAAAAGCGCTTGCGCTTCTTTTCGGGATGAGTTCAAGGAGGCAGGCAGTTTCTTCTGGTTAGAAAGAATGATCCCGGCGGCGTTTTTTTCAATCGCCTGCGCAATGAAACGGTGACCATCAAAATGGGGCCCCTGAATACAAAAAAACAGCTGGCCCGCCTGAAGTGTCCGGGAGTCGATGGACACGCCGCGAAAGGTCCGGCTCGCTTGCCCGGACAGGAGGTCGCCACGCAAAACTTTCAGGCATTCTTGTGCGTTACTTTCAATCACGTTTCATCCTCTGATTGATGGCATGGGCCGCGATTTCGCGGTCATCAAAATGAATCTTTCCAGAGCCAAGTATCTGGTAGTCCTCGTGGCCCTTTCCTGCTATTAAAACAAGATCGCCTGGTCGGGCGTTTTCTATGGCGTATTCGATGGCTTGTTTCCGGTCTGCGACCACCCTGTAGTCCTGGTTTTCCCTGGCCGAAGACGGCACACCTGCGAGAATATCGTCAATGATTCGTTTTGGGTCCTCGGTTCGAGGATTGTCGGAAGTGATGATGGTATAGTCACCCATTTCCAGCGCCACGCGCGCCATTTCTTTGCGCTTGCCCGGGTCGCGGTCTCCGCCGCAACCGAACACGACGATGATGCTTTGTGACGTCAGAGTCCTGGCCGCCTTCAATGCATTCTCCAAGGCTTCGTGGGTGTGGGCGTAATCCACTACAACTGAAAAATCCTGCCCACAATCAATGCGCTCGAACCTTCCCGGAATGTAGCTGACGGCTTGTAGGCCCTGTTCGATCTCATCGAGTGAGAACCCCTGGAAGTATGCGGTAGCCGCTCCACTGAGAAGGTTATAAATGTTGTGTTTGCCGAGAAGAGAGGTGTGAATTTGTCGGCTTCCCGAGGGTGTTTTGAGCATGAACTGGCTTCCAGATTCGGATAGGACGCACTGTTCCGCTTTGATATCAGCAGGGCGGTCGATGCCAGTGGTCAACGTGGGCCTACTGGTTTCGCTGACGATTTCCTTGCCCACGGGATCATCGATGTTGATGACCTGTTTTTCCATGGAATTGTCCTGGAATAATCCTTTCTTGGCATTTTTGTAATGCTCCATGGTGACGTGAAAATCCAGGTGGTCGCGGCTCAAGTTGGTGAAGACCCCAAGGGAAAAGTGTATTTCATGCACCCGTTTGAGAGCGAGAGAATGCGATGAGACCTCCAGAAAACAGTCTTTGACCCCTTTTTCCACCATGTCTGCAAGCATTTGATTGATATCCAGAGATTCCGGTGTGGTCACGGAAGCGGGCGCCTGAAAATCCCCGTAGCGGTAATTGATGGTTCCGATCACGCCGGTTTTTAATCCACGGTTTTGGTACAAGGATTCCAAAATATAGGTCAACGTGGTTTTCCCGTTGGTGCCGGTAATACCAACGATGCCCATGTTCCGGGAGGGGTGACCATAATGCAGAGCACTGACCCAGGCCAGGGCCTGACGGCTGTCTTCAACACAAATAGCGGTTGTATTATTGGATGCCAGTCCCAACTCGTTTAATTGATAGATTGGAAGTTCGGTGATGAATGCGGCGGCTCCCCGCTTAAGGGCATCCTGAATAAACCGGTTGCCATCCTGTTTTAAACCATGAATGGCGACAAATAAACTTCCAGGGGTCGCTTTCCTGGAATCAAACGTGATCGAGGAAATTTCTTTTTCTAAAGTTCCAAGAACATTGAGAACGGGGAATCCCTGGATCAGTTGCGAGAGTCTGCTAATTTGTTTATTGCCCACGGTTGTCTGGGGTTTCATTGAAAATGTTAGAAAATTCTTTTGCGCGGCGGTTTTCATCAGGCGCGATTGAGAAAATAGACCCGCTCGTTTTTCGACGGGACGTTGAGATATCGTAAAACCTCCTTGGAGATTTTGCGGAAAACCGGCCCCGCCACTTCACCTCCCCAGTGAGCTTTGCGGGGAGAGTCAATCATTACCAGTACCACTATTTTGGGAGCGTCCGCTGGAACGAATCCTATGAATGATGCCAGATAGTCTTCTTTCGAATAAGCGCCGGAAGCCTGGTCATATTTTTGAGCGGTTCCTGTTTTTCCCGCAGCTTCAAATTCCGCAAGCGCAGCCGGAATTCCGGTTCCGTTTTTTACGGTATTTTTCAACACCTCAATCATCTGGCGGCTGGTTTTATCCGAGATGACCCTGCGTATCCTTTTAGGTTTAAAGGTTTCCACTATTTTACCATTTTTTAGGACGGCTTTTGTGATTCGCGGCAACATAAGATTTCCACCGTTGGCAATGGCGCTTAATGCCGTAACCATTTGAATGGGGGTGACGGCGATTTCGTGTCCGAATGAGATTGAGGCGAGGGATAAATCGGACCATTGGGAAACATCTTTCAATTGCCCTGAAGACTCTCCGGGTAGATCCACCCCTGTTTTCTCCCCAAAGCCGAATTTTCGAATGTAGTTGGAAAACTTTTGATCCCCAAGCTGTTGTGCAATTTTGATGATGCCAATGTTGCTGGATTTGGCGATGATACTCTGCAAACTCAGCCATCCGAACCGATGGCTCGATGCTTCCCCGATAGGCACCCGGCCGATATGGAATTTCCCGTTTTCACAAAAGAAAAGATCGTCGAGATCTACCGCGCCTGAATCGAGAGCCGCCGCTGCGGCAATGGGTTTGAATATGGAACCCGGTTCGAACGAACTGGAGATGGCAGGGTTTGCCCATTTTTGCGGCGGATAGGCCGAAAATTTATTTGGATTGAACTGGGGAAAGTTAGCCAGGGCTAATATTTCCCCGGTGTAGGGTTCCATGACGATCGCCGTACCGGATTTCGCCTGGTATTTTTCGACCTGATCCTTTAAGTGATGCTCGGCGATGAATTGGACCACTTCATCCAGAGTAAGGACAACATCCTTGCTGGTTGTTTCGGACTTCTCTGTTTGCTGGATAGCACCAATGTTTCTCCCACGGGCATCCTTTTCTATGACCCGCCGCACGGTGGTTCCTTTAAGGGTGGATTGGTAAAAATGCTCAACTCCCGCCAAGCCCTGATTGTCCATTCCTACAAAGCCGGTCACATTGGCGCCCAGCTCCCGCTTCGGGTAAAGCCGTTTTTGCTCGGAAATGAAGCCGACGCCGGGCAAGTCGAGGCGTCGCAATTTCCCAGACTCCTGCAGGTCGCATTTGCGCTTGATCCAGACGAAAGGTCTTTTGGACGAAAGTTTTGTAAAGATTGTTTTTGAGTCCAGGTTGAGATGGGACGCAAGCAATTTGGCTGTTTGATGTTTGTCAATAATTTTGGACGGGGTGATGTTGATCGACTCGACCTCAATATTCATCGCCAGTTCATTCTGGTTGCGGTCATAAATGGTTCCTCGTCCGTAAACAATTTCTGTGATGCCCTGATATTGCTCCTTTGATTGAGCGACCAGCTCATCATGATTTATGACTTGCAGAAAAAACAGCCGTGTGCCTAAAGCGGTCCCATAAAGGATAAAAAAGCAAGCGATCAGGGCGAGCCGAAATCGTAATATCGAGCGAAAATCCTTTGATAGAGGTTGGTTTTTTTTTCGCATAAGGCTTTATTTTAAAAAAACCGTTATCATCTGCCCCTCTTTCGGAGGCTCAAGATCAGTATGTTCTTTTGCCAACGTATAGATTCGGTCCAGCGACTGCAGACTCGCCCTCTCTACCCGAAGCAGTTGATTTTCTTCCAATAGCTGGTGTTGCTCCTGGGCCAGGCGTTGATACTCGTAAGACATTTTCACCTTTTTTACGTTTGGCCAGACGAATCCCATGGCGCCGACCATCAGTAAAATGGAAATCATCAGCAGCATCCGAAATCGTCTTGGTGAAACATGGACCCGGGTTTTTGCAATGCGACGGATCCAACTAAACATAAATCCTCTCCGCAACTCTCATTTTTGCACTTGAAGAACGGGGGTTGCGAACCACCTCATCGGCATCCGCAGTTATGACCCTTCTGGAAATCACTTTGAGCGTTGGCTTTTTGTCGCAAACACACACGGGAATTCGCGGAGGGCAAATGCAGCTTTTCTCTTCGTCCTGAAAAAAATTTTTCACGATTCTATCTTCCAGGGAATGAAATGCGATAGTAACCAAGCGAGCTCCCGCGTTGAGGATCCCGAGGGAATCCTGCAACGCGGTTTTAAGATGTACCAGTTCGCGGTTTACAGCAATGCGCAGGGCTTGGAAGGTACGGGTTGCGGGATGAATCTTTGTAGGACGCTTTGAAAAAATCGCGCCAGAGAGGATTTGAGATAACTGAAGTGTTGAAACAATAGGGCTGATTGCCTGCGCTTTGCGGATCGCCCGAACGACCCTTCGGTAATGGCGCTCTTCGCCATAATTCTTGATGATAGATTCCAATTCCTCGTCAGAGAGGGTTTCCAGAAGCGTTGCGGCGGTGACTTCCTGGGACGTGTCCATTCGCATGTCCAGGGGACCGTTTCGCATGAAACTGAAGCCTCGCTCCGGCTGGTCGATCTGGGGAGAGGAAACACCGAGATCCACCAGGAACCCATCGATTTTTTCGATGTTGAATTTTTTGAGAATGTCTTGAATTTCACTGTAATTTCCGTGAGCATAGCTAACTCTGCCTTCGAACGGGGCCAGGCGACTTTTCGCCCTTTCCAGGGCGCTGGCATCCCGATCGATACCTAGTACCCGCAACCGGGGCCCGGTGTTTTTGAGAATGAATTCTGTATGACCCCCATCCCCTAAAGTGCCATCCACGATCAACCCCTTCTCTGTCGCAATAAGGTATTGAAAGACTTTTTCCTTTAATACCGGCTCGTGGAAATTCGCCATTGCTTATCCCATTTCTTATGGCGGTGGTTTTTCAGTGAAAAATGCTCCGCTCACACAACTCACATTAGCCTGAATATTTGGCCCATTCATCCTGCGACCAGATTTCGAAAGAGGTTGCCATTCCGATCAGAACGGCCTCTTCTTTTACTTTTATCCCAACTTTCTCCCGTTGTTTTTGGGGAAGTGATATTTTTCCTGATTTGATTTCGCCGTAAGTGGAGTTTTGGAAAACGGCACGGATTTTCTCTTTCTCGTTTTCATCTTCGGAGTTATTGAGAGCCAAGAGCTTTTCCTCGGTTTTAACCCATTCCTTTTCTGGAGAGATCATGAGATAATTTTTTTTGGAACAGATAACGATATTGGAGCCATACTGTTCTTCAAAAATGGCCTTGAACTTTGCAGGCACATTGAATCGTCCATTACTATCAATGACGATCGTATGTTCTCCGAGGAAACTACTCATTTAATGAAAACCAATGTTTTGCGATTTATTAAGGGCTGATCGGCTTTGAGACGTTTTGAGACGATTAGCATACATATTGAGACAATTTGAGACAATCCTAGCATAAACATTAGCACTGTCAATAGAAAAGGAACGTTAGATTTACGTTTAACTTATTGAAAAAAACAGATTTCAATAAAACCCTTTAAATATTTAGGTTTGCGGATACCGAGGGAAGTCTTGTCAGGAAGGAAAAATAGATTGCAGGTTGTTTGATTTACACTTTAAGTGAATTGTATTGGCGAGTGGTTTCCGGTGAAGATTGAAAGTGGCGGAATTTCAACGGTAATTTTTTGAGCAGAGAGAAAATTCATTTCTTTATTGTAGTAGAGTTTTTTTTGCCCATTTATGGCAAGATCACCGCATTGAATAAAATGGAATTGCTTTGACAAGCGCAAATTGTGAATGATAGTATTTAGGTATTAAGTCATTATATTTTCTTTATTTTGTGATAGTTGGGAAAAATTTTATTATGCCGAAAAAGGCCAAATTTGTGATAGGTAGTGGTTTGATCGTGTTTGCAGTAGGGTATCTTATCACTATGGGGATCAGCACCACGTCGCAGTACTTTTTTACGGTGGATGAATTGATGAGCCAGAAGGTTTCATATGCTGGCACCGGACTGAAAGTAAAGGGAAATGTGGTTGCCGGCTCCATTGCCAGAGACACGGAAAATTTTTTGAAAGTTAATTTCTCCATTGAGGACAAAAAATCCAATCTAGATGTTGTTTACGAGGGAATCATTCCAGACATGTTCAAGGATGGTCAGGAAGTGGTGGTCGAGGGAACGCTGGCCAAGGATGGTGTGTTTCATGCGAATACGCTGTTGACCAGTTGCCCGTCGAAATATGAGGCCGAAAAGGAAGCCGGAAAAATGCATCCTGGTACCATGCCGAATCTGGATAAATATAAAGAAGCTACTCCCGAATTAACCAAATCCTTACCAAAAACCACGATTTAATATTCCATTCACTATTGTATTGTCTGAGCCGGGCCCGGAAGCATATTTCATGTTTGCGACCGGAAACGGCGTAGGGTGATTTTTAAAATGAATGATATTGGCGAATTTAGTTTACTAGTAGCTTTGGCGACTGCCTTGTATGGCTGTGTGTCTTATGTCATGGCGATCAACGGCAACCGTATCGACCTTTACCTGAGCGCGGACAAGACTCCTGTCATTGTGTGGGGGTGTGTTTTCATTGCATCCGCCGCCCTGTTGAGGGGGTTTTTGACGGATGATTTCAGCCTTCAATACGTAGCGGCTTATTCCAACAAGGAATTGGACACTTTTTATAAGGTCTCTTCGTTCTGGGGCGGGCAAAAAGGCTCTCTGTTATTTTGGACGTTTCTCTTGACCACATATATGTGCGTGGTTTACCTCCAGAACAGAAAAAAGAATATTCGCTTGATGCCCTACGCCATGACGATCATGCTCCTCGTCGTCATCTTTTTCCTTTTCCTGCTCAACTTTTCCACCAATCCTTTTGAACGCATTCCCCTTCCCCCAGAAGATGGCCGAGGGTTGAATCCGTTGCTGCAAAATTACTGGATGGTCATCCATCCACCGACCCTGTACCTGGGATACGTGGGGTTCACCGTTCCCTTCGCCTTTGCCATGGCGGCTCTGGTGAGCAAAAATCTGGATGACGGCTGGATTCGCCTGACCCGGAAATGGACCCTGCTGTCCTGGTTTTTTCTGTGCATGGGCAATCTGTTTGGCGCTTCGTGGGCGTATGTGGAATTGGGTTGGGGCGGTTATTGGGCCTGGGACCCGGTGGAAAATGCGGCTTTCATGCCTCTTTTGATAGCGACGGCGTTTTTGCATTCCATCCAGATTCAGGAGAAAAAGGACATGATGAAGGTTTGGAACATGTCGCTGGTCCTGCTGACGTTTGCGATGACTATTTTTGGAACTTTCATAACCCGAAGCGGGCTGATTCAATCCGTGCACACGTTTGATGAAGCGACGCTGGGATACTACTTTCTGGCGTTTTTGGGGGTGATCATTGCAATTTGTGTGGGCTTGATTTTAAACAGGCTTCCCCTGTTAAAAAGCAAAAACGAGCTGGACTCTTTTTTATCCCGTGAAAGCGGTTTTCTGTTGAACAATCTTCTTCTTTTGGGCATTGCGTTTGCTACCTTCTGGGGGACGATTTTCCCGATCATCTCCGAAGCGGTCCGTGGCGTGAAAATTACAGTGGGACCGCCGTTTTACAATCAGGTCAATGTTCCCATCGGCTTGGCATTATTGGCAATGATCGGTATTGGGCCGGTGATCGCCTGGAAGCGGGCCACCTGGTCCAATCTGAAGAAAAACTTTATGCTACCCCTTGCGGCCGCTTTGATCGCCGCAGTGGTTTTATTTCCCATCGTTCCTCTAGAGGAGCGGGCGGAGATTTTTACTTACATCACGTTTATTCTTTGTGTTTTTGTCCTGACTTGTATTCTCAAGGAGTTTTTCAAAGGAGCCGTTGCCCGCCGGGAACTGCATAGCAGTAATTTTGTGGGAGAGTTGGCTTCGTTGACCTGGCATAACAAGCGCCGATACGGAGGTTATATTGTTCATATCGGTGTGGTCTTAATCTTTGCCGGAATCGCAGGGTCTCAGGCTTACGGGGTTCACGATCAAAAGCATTTGAAGATCGGGGAAAGTATCAAGCTCCGCAATTACACCGTGACTTATGAGAAACTGACTGCTGTCGAAGCAACTTCTGTTAAAACCCGTGTCATTGCCGAGTTAGGGGTTTACCGCGATAACAAGCGGGTGTGGACGGCCCGCCCTGAAAAAGAATTTTACAAAGGGCAGAATCAACCAGTGTCCGAAGTGGATGTGCTTTCTTCCATAGTGGAGGATGTTTACCTGATTCTGGCGGATTTCAGAGAAGATGAGTCAGCCACCATAAAAGTTTACGTGAATCCCATGGTCAGCTGGATCTGGACCGGGGGCTGGGTCATTGCCTTTGGTACGATGGTTTGCATGTGGCCAGACAGACTGGAGCAGAGACGAAGATTGACACGGATGAAAAAACAGGAAACCCTGTTTGCTCCGGCTCAGGAGTGACGGCATGATGAAAACGAAGTCCACCATTTTTGCAATCCTGCTGGCAATGTTTCTGGTTGTCGGGTTTGCCTCCTCTGCGGGAGCGTCGGCGCAACTGGCGGATCTTGAAAATGCGCTGATGTGCAAGTGCGATGACAAGTGCGGTAAAGTCCTTGTTAACTGCACGTGTTCGACGTCGGATAAGACCCGGGCGGAATTCAGCAAATTACTGGATTCGGGGCTTACTGTTGAGCAAATCATCAAGGCGCAGATAGACAAGCATGGGGAAACAATACTTTCCGCACCCTCGAAAACCGGGTTTAACCTGACGGCCTGGATGACCCCGTTTGTGGCCCTCCTTGCGGGTGGGTTTGGTTTGGGCAAAATCATCGAAGCCTGGAAGCGCAAGGGAGCCCCTGAAGATAATAAAGCCGAGGCTGAAGATGCGCCTGCCATCCCCAAAAAATATTCAGATCGCCTGCGTGATGAATTGGACAACATCGAGTCATAAGAATGAATTTTGTCCAGTTAGTGCAACTAATTCTTGTTTTAGCCATTTTGAGTGTGGTGGGAGTGCCCCTGTTTCGCGGGCTTTCCACGGTGAAACTGTTCGCCAAACTGGACAAGGCGGGTGAAGAGTATAAACACTTGTTGGTCCGCAAAGAAGAAGTCCTGCTTTCGATCAAGGATCTGGAATTTGATTTGAAGACAGATAAAATTTCCGAGGAAGATTATCAGGGGCTCCGCAATAAACTTGAAATGGATGCGGTGGCTTTGTTGGAAAGACTGGAAGAACTGGAAAAGGAAAAACAGCAAGGCAAGAAATCATCCAAGCCCGCCAAGGTGGTCTGAACCCATCGGTTACCAATTGCGAACCGTTTTGTGATTCCAACCTCCGGTGTCCTCTCCTCGGCTCCTGGCTCTGCCAGTTCTGCCGTTATGAAAACAGGGGACAAATAATAATATCGCCGCTGAAAATTGATCCCCACCCGCTTTTTTTGATATGAAAGATACTTCCGATCCCACCATCCGTGTTAAGGACATTCGAAAAGCCTTTGGCGTTTTGCAGGCTTTAAGCGGAATCAGTTTTGAACTGAATGAGGGAGATTTCCTGACCATCTTTGGTCCCAACGGGGCGGGAAAAACCACTTTGATCAAAATCCTGGCGGGTTTGACCAAGCCCACGAGTGGCGTGGGGACCGTGGCGGGATATGATGTCGCTGAAGGCGATCCCCGGTTACGGAGAGAGTTGGGCGTCATCGCGCACGCTTCCTGTCTTTATGCCGATTTGAGCGCACTGGAGAACCTGGTGTTTTATGCTAAGATGTATGGCCTTGAAAACCCCAGGGAGAGAGCGGTTCAGGCGATAGAGGAGGTAGGGCTGCAAGGACGGATGCATGACAACATTCGAACGTTTTCCCGAGGGATGCAACAGCGCATTTCCATCGCCCGCGCGGTCATTCATGAGCCTTCGATCTTGTTTCTGGATGAACCGTTCACCGGTCTCGACCCGCACGGCTCCAATGTACTCAAGGAGTACCTTCATTCCCTGCACACGCACGAGCGAACCATCATCATGACCACTCACGACCTTCCCTGCGGATTGGAAATGAGCGATAAAATCGCAGTGCAAGTGAGAGGGCGCTTTGCTTTATTTGAAAATATTGACAAACTGGACAAGTCCCGGTTTGAGGAACAGTATTTTGAAATTATCAATGAGGGCAATTGAAGCTTGAGTCCAGGAGCGATGACGGATTTTCGCAGGACGATTGGAACGGATAAAAATTATATGATTACAGGGCACCTCTAAAAATTAGTTTATTACGGGAAATCGAACATTGCACAAGAATTTCTTATATCGGTGGCACGGGCTTTCTAGCCCGTGCGGACAGGCTGGAAAGGCGGAATTTAATTCCGCACTTCCGTATAACCTTTAAGGGTAGGTCGCCTGTCCCACTAAAACAAAGCCATCTCCTTAAATTAACGATTAGGAACATTTAGTCTATTTTTAGAGATGCCCTACAGATCGTTGAAACTTTCATGCGCCAGTATCTCAATCAAATAAAAGCGATCGTCTGGAAGGACCTTGTTACCGAGCTGAAGACAAGGGAACTTTTCAGCAGCATGTTCATATTTGCGCTTCTGGTGATCGTAATTTTTATTTTTTCCGTGGATTTGAGCATTGTTAAAGCCAATGAAGTGGGGCCGGGAATATTGTGGGTGGCCTTTCTCTTCGCGGGCACCCTCGGTTTAAACCGTTCCTTTATGCTGGAAAAGGAAAACGGTTGTCTGGAAGGTTTGATTCTGACACCGGCGGACCGGACCGCTATTTACTTTGGTAAATTGATAAGCAACCTGATTTTTCTATTGATAATGGAAGCCTTCATTTTACCGCTGTTCATGATATTTTTTAATGTAGACTTGTTAAGTCATTTGGGACCCTTGCTGGTTGTGATTTTGATGGGAACGCTGGGGTTTTGTGGCATCGGAACCCTGTTGTCCTCCTTGTCGTCCAATCTGAAAACCAGGGAGATCATGCTTCCGATTCTTTTATATCCCGTGATCGTGCCCGTGGTGATTGCGGTTGTGCGGATGACCAGCCAGTTGCTGGCGGGAGAACCCTTGTCGAGCATGATGAACTGGGTCGGTTTGACCCTGGCTTTTGATATTATATTCATAGGGGTTTCCATAATGACGATCGACCATATTTTAGAGGAGTAGTTGCATGGACAACCTGGAGTTTTTGTTTGCGGCCAACGCGTTTGTGTGGGCGGGGGTTATTATTTACCTGTTCACTTTGAAAAAACGCAACCATTCCCTGGAAAGAGATCTCCAGCTTTTAAAAGACATGGTTGACAAGGAATCCAAACAATGAAGGAAGAGACGACAAAGGAAAGCTATTTTCTTCTCTGGTTGACTGCGGGTGTCATTGTTGCCGCTATGGCCGCAATCTACCTCTTTGCTCCTACTGAAAAGACCGAAGGTCCCGTTCAGCGCATCATGTATTTTCATATTCCCTGTGCCTGGCTTTCCTTTTTTGCGTTTTTTGTGGTGTTTTTGTGCAGTATTTTGTTCCTCTGGAAAAAAGAAAGGGAGTGGGATATATACGCCCATGCCTCTGCCGAGATCGGAGTGATTTTTTGTTCGCTGGTGCTCATCACCGGGCCTATTTGGGCGAAACCTATCTGGGGGGCCTGGTGGGTCTGGGATGCGCGGTTGACGTCCACCCTTATCCTTTGGCTGATCTACGTCGCCTACCTCATGTTAAGAGCGCAAACCGACTCCGGCTCCATGCGGGCGCGGTATGCTGCGGTCCTTGGCATTGTGGGGTTTCTCGATATTCCACTCATTCACTTTTCGGTTCTGTGGTGGCGGTCCTTTCATCCGCAACCTAAAGTGATCACCGCCCAGGGGTTTGGCAATGGGCTCGACAACTCCATGATGGGCACCCTTTTAATTTCCCTTGCGGCTTTTACGCTGTTGTATTTTTTATTGATGGGGCAAAGAGTGCGACAGGAAAAAATGAAAGATGAAATTGACCGACTCAAAAAAGAAAAGCTCTATTCCCATTAAAAAATACGTCGCACTCTTTGTTACTTTGTTCGTCGTGGGTCTTTTGTTTTTCTTTGAACATTTTTATGAAGAACCCATCTCCCTGAGTGACGTGCAGGTTGGAGCAAAATTTGACGAGGAAAAATCTTCGGTAGGTTATCTGGCGCCGCAATTTACCTTGAGGAACAAGGAAGGCAATCATGTCAGTCTGGAAAGCCTTAAAGGCCAGGTGGTGGTGTTGAATTTCTGGGCTACATGGTGTGTGCCGTGCCGGATTGAAATGCCTTCGTTTGAGAATTTATATCGCCGTTACCGTTCTGAAGGGTTGACCGTTCTCGCCGTCAGCCTCGACAAAGGCGCGGATAAGAAAGTCCGGGACTTTGCTGAAGAATATCAGTTGTCCTTTCCGGTTCTGATCGATTCGGAAGGAAAAGTCGAAAAACTGTATCCTTCGATCAGCATTCCTTTTACGTTTATCATCGATAAATCCGGGCGAGTGGTCGCCAGGGTGGATGGCGCCAAGAACTGGGAATCCGAAGAAACGTTCGAGGCCATAGAATATTTGTTGAAAAATACTTAAAAATTTCGAGCGACGGGGTGAACAGGTTTGTTTCAGCCCGAGTCTGCATAGAAAGAAAAGGTGATTAGATGTCGGTAGAAAGAGCGGTCATGGATGCCAATGCCAGATTTTACGAGGCATTCAATCGGCAGGATCTTATTTTAATGCAGGCCGTATGGCAGCAAGGGGGTTCTTCATCCTGCATTCATCCGGGATGGGAGGTCCTTAAGGGTTTCGACGACATTATCCAGTCATGGGAAAAAATATTTACAGGCTCAGAAAACCTGGAGATAAAAATATCGGACATTGAAGTGAGCGGTGGCGATGGGATGTTCTGGGTGAGTTGTCAGGAAAATCTGTTTGCCATGTCAACGTCCGGAGTGCAGTTATCCAAAGTGCACGCCACGAACCTGTTTAAAAATGAGGGGGACCATTGGAAAATGGTATTGCATCATGCCTCCTCGGTTCCACAAACAATTTCCCGTCAGGAACAAATCAGCTCAAATTAACCAATCCTCTCGGCCTGTATGCGGAAGAGGTGGGATCGCCTGGTGGAGCCGTTGGGAAACTACCCCCAGGCATTTACACACCTGCCCCTCATCAGCGCCACCTACAATCTGGACAAAGCCCTGGGCGGCGGGCTGTGATCATTCCAGTGAAATAATTTTTCCTCTCACAGTATTTCCAACCAAAGTGATTCGTCCCACGGTGATGGGAAGATTGAATCGGCGCGGTCCCGCGCTTCCCGGATTGAAATAAAGAGTGTCACCCACCTGCCGGTTCATGGGTTGATGGGAATGCCCGAACACAAAAATTTCTTTTATCAAAATTAAATCAGCCGCTGTTTCTTCAGGGATATCGTCAAGGATATGCTGAAGGTTGAAGATCCGTTGTCCCAACTCGAACTTTACCTTTTCATCGAATCGGTGCGAGAGGTGGCCGTCGTTGTTTCCCAGCACAGCTTTGATCGGCGCGATCGGTTCCAGTTCGATGATGACATCGTGACTGCCGATGTCTCCCGCATGCAGGATGAGGTCTACTCCCTCGAAGGCTTCGTACACTTCCGGCCTCACCAAACTATGAGTGTCTGAAATGATTCCTATTTCCATAACGATTCAAGACTCCCTCAACAGACAGGCGACAAAATGACCCGGTTCCACTTCTTTCAGCTCCGGGGTGGTGGTCTCGCATATTTTTTCCTTAATCGGACAGCGGGTGTGAAACGCGCACCCGGTCGGTGGGTTCGCGGCGCTGGGAATGTCCCCCTTGATCAGGAGCGGTTGTTTTTTTCTCCCGGACTCGATGGTGGGGATGACGGAAAGCAGGGCTTCGGTGTAAGGGTGGCGTGGGTTATTATAAAGTTGGTCGCTTATGGTCATCTCCACGATCTTGCCCAGGTACATGACCGCCACCCGGTCGCAAAAGTGTTCCACGATGGCCATGTCGTGGGAAATGAACAGGTAGGAAATGTTCATGGTTTCTTTAAGATCCTGCATGAGGTTGATCACCTGCGCCTGAATAGACACATCCAGGGAAGAGACCGGCTCGTCGGCGACGATCAAGCGCGGGTTCAAGGCAATCGCTCGTGCAATGCCGATGCGTTGCAGTTGGCCGCCGCTGAACTCATGCGGAAAACGCCGGGCATGTTCCGGGGAAAGCCCGACTTTTTGTAAAAGCTGGGCCACCCGATCCTCTCTATCTTCCTTTTGCCCAACATCGTGGATCTCGAAAGGTTCTTCGAGAATGCTTCCCACTCGTCTGCGGGGGTTGAGAGAAGCGTTCGGGTCCTGAAAGATGATCTGCATCTCCCGTCTCAAAGGCTGCATTTCCTTGTGGCAAAGCCGGAGCAGATCGGTGCCTTTATAGAGAATTTCCCCGGAGGTTGGTTCGACCAACCTTAGGATGGCACGGGCGGCGGTGGATTTTCCACACCCGCTTT
This sequence comes from Nitrospinota bacterium, assembly GCA_027619975.1. Lineage (NCBI taxonomy): Bacteria > Pseudomonadati > Nitrospinota > Nitrospinota bacterium. The sequence goes on along the minus strand of JAQCGX010000008.1, from coordinate 56,562 downwards.
CGCCGACCAATCCTAAAGTCTCACCTTCCTTGAGAACGAAAGAAATTCCATCCACCGCACGCACATTCGAGGCGTTTTTTTTCAGGAAACTTCCGCGCACCTCAAAATGTTTTTTGAGGTTCTTGACTTCGAGAAGGTGATGTTTTTCAGCGGTCAAATTCATGATTATATTTCGTGCAGCCAGCAGCTGACTTCGTGTCCGGGGGCAACTTTATGCAGAACGGGTTTTTGCGTTTTACACCGATCCATGACCTCGGGACAGCGCGGGTGAAAGGCGCATCCTGAAGGGAGCTGATTTAAAGAGGGAACGTTACCAGGAATTTCCGTGAGCCGCGTTTTGGCGCCTTTCTTTTGCCCCAGTCTGGGCAAGGAATTTTTCAAGCCTAATGTGTAAGGATGCTTAGGGCTGTGGAATAGTTGCCCGGTGGGGCCGGATTCCACAATTTCTCCGGCATACATCACGATGACTCGTTGGGCAATTTCCGTGACTAGGCCGAGGTCGTGGGTGATCAAAAGGATCGACATTCCCGTTTGCCCTTTGATGTGTTGCAATAAATCGATGATCTGCGCCTGGATGAGGACGTCGAGCGCGGTCGTGGGCTCGTCCGCGATCAATATGCGTGGCGAGCAGGTCAGTGCCATGGCTATCATCACGCGCTGTCGCATGCCGCCGCTCAACTGATGCGGGTATTGATGCATTTTTTCAGCAGGGGAGGGGATTTCCACCCAGTTTAAAATTTCCACCGCTTTTTCCCAGGCTTCCTTTCGAGATAACGAAGTGTGCCTGAAAAGTGGCTCTGTGATTTGATCGCCCAGAGTTAACACCGGATTGAGGCTGGTCATCGGGTCCTGAAAGATCATGGCAATATCCCGGCCTCGAATTTCCCTGAGTTCTCTGGGAGGCAATTGCAGCAGGTCCTTGGAGTCGAACAGGATACGGCCTGATTGGATTTCTCCGGGAGGGGAGGAAATCAGTCGCAGTATGGACAGGGCGCTCACGGTTTTACCGCAACCGGACTCGCCCACTATGGCTAAAGTCTCTCCGCAATTCAGGTGGTAGCTGATGCCGTTGACAGCCGTAAGTTTTCCTTCCTTGCTGGAAAAGGAAACTTTTAAATTATCTACCAGAAGCTCAGGGTTTGTCATTAATTTCAATATTTTCAAGTCGAATCTGTTTGGTAGTATAGCAGGTTGCTGAAAAAGAGAAAAATCCGTCAGCGAGTTAAGTTTTGCAGGTTTTTGCTTTTAAGTGGCACAGCCTTTCCAGGCTGTGCGCACAGGCTGGAAAGGCAGAATTAAATTCCGCACTTCCGCATTGACTTTAAGGATAGGTCGCCTGTGCTACTGGTTTTCTTAAATTAACAGTAAACTTGAAATTAACATTTTAAGGTTCCAAAAATAGTTTTCCAGCAACCTGATAGTGCAGAGGCTGGACGCAAAACAAAATTAATTGGTTTTTCAGAAGCCGAGAGAGATGAAAATTTTAAATTTCATAAATAATTGTTATTTATGAAGAATATTCGGTTGCCCGAAGGAATTGCTTGACAGGGACGCGTTACTCATGATATCTGGAAAATTCTTTGTTGTTTTTTGGTGGGCCGTTCATTTGTTTTCCAGGGGGAGGAGCTAAGATATGTCTGGAGGAAAAGTTAAGTGGTTCAGCGATAAAAAAGGGTATGGGTTTATTGAGTCTGAAGAGGGAGAAGACTTTTTTGTCCATTTTTCGGCGATTCAGGGGGACGGGTTCAAAACTTTAAAAGAAGGGCAAGCGGTTGAGTTTGAAAAAAATGCCGGGCCGAAAGGGCCGCAGGCGGCAAACGTGATGCCAAAATAATTCGAGAATAAAAAGCTCCGGCAGGACTTCGGTCCTGTCGGTTTTTTTTGTCTTTTTATGATTAAATTAACCCGAAATGAATTAGTCCCTCCAGAGTTAGATTTCCCCATCCAGCTTTAACAGGTTGCTGAAAAAGAGAAAAATCCGTCAGCGGGTTAAGTTTTGCAGGTTTTTGCTTTTAAGTGGCACAGCCTTTCCAGCCTGTGCTACGGGTTTTCTTAAGTTAACAGTAAGCTTGAAATTAACATTTTAAGGTCCCAAAAATAGTTTTTCAGCAACCTGTTAAAGGTGCTTTCCGATATGATTGTCAATTGTGTGATTAGGAATTAGGGTTTTTTTGAAGGGTGGTTTCAAGAATTGGAGTTTGGCTTTTTCGAAATCAGATTTATTGGTCACCCCTTTAACGACAGCAAAAAAACCCTCAACCGTGTCATTTTCCCCATAATAAGGAAAATAGCTTGAATGAACCATTCTCCCTTGAGTGCCTTTAAAATACACGGGTGACGTAATCTCGACGATTTCTCCCTCCAAGGTCTGTTCAAAGAAGGGTTTTAATTTTTTAAAATGAGACCCGAGCAACTCACTGACCTTGGTATCGTATAGGCTCTCCACTTTTAAGCCGAACCACTCTTCATAACTGGTATTATTAAATTTATACTTCAAATCTCTGTCAATAAAACCAATCAACTCCGGCAGGGCGTCCATGAAACGTTTTTCGGGAAATTTTAAGGATTCAAATGGTTCCTGAGGATTGGTTTTTTGGGGGAGTGTCGAGGAGGAATTATTTTTGCACTTCACTTTGAGGATTTGGGTCCTCTGGGTGAGTCGTTTTCCCATTGGGTGCAAGATTTGGAGCGGACCACGCTTGGAAGGGAGGGGTTTGCGAAACCCTGTGCTAACTGGTGGGGAATGAGAGTGGGATTTAAAAGCGGCCAAGGTTTTAGGGTCGCTCATGAGCTGATTATGAAATTCTCGGATTAAGGCGGGAATAAGTTCCCTGATTTAAGTGTCACCATAAATGAAAATATCGTTAACTTTTACGGAAAGCTCTCCGAGGGTTTCAGGGTTGCTTACTAGTATACTCATTACTATCCTCCCGCTGTAATTAGGTGACAGGGGATCTTTAGCGTATTGCTCTTAACATTAATACCACATTATTATCAGAATAAAGTAAATGAATTTCTATATTGAGAGATCTTCCAAGTTCTCCCCCCAAAAAAAACTCACGGGAAAAACCCCTAAGCCTTTTAATATTGTGACTGCTATTGAAAGTAAAACCTTTGGTTTGTACTCGGTTTCCGCAATTAAAAATACATCCTTCAGTATGAAGGGCACTTCTAAAAATTGACAACGGCACCGAATCGCCAATTCAAAGAAGCTTCTTTTGTTTTAGTGCCACTGATTTAAGAAACTTTTGCAGACGATTCTATTTTCTGTAAAAACTAATATTTAGAGATGCTCTTATTTTTGCTCAGTGGTTTACCCGTTTACTTCCTCCCACAAAAAAAGGCTTACGGACAAAAATCCGTAAGCCTTTAAAAAATAAAAAATATTTTTAAATCAAGAACTTCTCGATCATTGCATGACAGCCTTTATTTCTGCTGTCCCACAAAATTGAGTGCGGAGCCCGCATGGAACCACTGGATCTCCTGTTCGTTGAGTGTGTGAGTCACCGTTAATTTTTCGGTGGACCCGTCTGCATGCTTTACCGTTGCGGTAACGGGTTTACCTGGTGCCAGCTTATCCAGTGCATCAAGGGTGACCCTGTCGTTTTCCAGAATTTTTTCGTAGTCATCCTTATTGGAAAAGGTCAGAGACAAAACGCCCTGCTTTTTGAGATTGGCTTCAAAAATTCGTGCGTAGGATTTTGCAATGAAGGCCAGTCCACCTAAGTGTCTGGGTTCCATGGCCGCGTGTTCCCGGCTTGACCCTTCACCGATATTCTCGTCCGCGACAACCACCCAACCGATTCCTTTTTCCTTTAAACTACGGGCGATCTGGTTGAGCTCAGCGCCTTTTTGATCGCCGTTGACGGGATTATTTCCTGTCCCCGTGCCATCAGTGAAAGCGTTGGTGGCGCCCAGGAACATGTTTTTACTGATGTTATCTAAATGTCCGCGAAACTCCAACCACGGTCCGGCCGGAGAAATGTGGTCGGTGGTGCATTTTCCCTTGGCTTTGAACATAACAGGCATATCTTGATAATCTTGTACCGGGTCCTGCTTGGGAAACGGGTGTAGAAATGCCAACCGTTCGCTGGCCGGATCGATAATAACCTCGCCCGACATAGTGGGACTCTCGTAACCGCTGTCATTGGAAGCGTATCCTTTGGCAGGAAGCACATCTCCTGTCGGAGGCTTAAATTTGAAATCGTTCCCGTCTTTGTCTTTCAGCGTGTCCGTTATCGGGTTAAATTTCATAGACCCGGCAAACGCCATGGCGACCACCAGTTCCGGGCTGCTGATAAAGCCCAGTGTTTCCGGGTTGCCGTCGTTTCTTTTGGCAAAATTCCGGTTGTAGGAGGTCAGGATGCTGTTTTTTTCTCCCTTTTTAACATCTTCCCGTTTCCATTGGCCGATACAGGGTCCGCAGGCATTGGCTAGCACGGTTGCGCCGACATCCTCAAAATTCTTCAAAATTCCGTCACGCTTGATGGTTTCGTAAACCTGTTCGGAACCCGGTGTGACCATGAAGTTGGACTTAACTTTGATACCGGCTTTTTGCGCCTGCTGTACCAGACTGTTGGCCCTTGCCATATCTTCATAACTGGAGTTGGTGCAGGACCCAATAAGAGCGGCGGAAAGCTTTTCCGGATAGCCCTTTTCATCCACTTCACGGCTCATGGCCGAAACGGGCCGCCCGAGGTCCGGCGTGTGCGGTCCTACGATGTGCGGCTCCAGGGTGGAAAGGTCGATCTCATAAACCTCGTCGTAGTATTTAGCAGGGTCCGCTTCCACCTCAGGGTCTGATTTCAGGAATTCTGCGTATTTCTTACAAAGATCGGCAACAGGCGCACGACCGGTGGCGCGGAGATACGGGTCCATTTCCTCATCGTAGCCGAAAGTCGAGGTGGTGGCGCCGATTTCCGCACCCATATTGGTGACGGTTCCTTTGCCGGTGGCGCTCAAAGCACGTGCGCCCTCACCAAAATACTCAACGATTTTGCCCGTACCGCCATTAACGGTCAGCATGGTGGCGACTTTTAAAATAATATCCTTGGAAGCCGTCCATCCGCTCATTTTACCGGTGAGTTTGATACCGATCAGTTTCGGCATGACGGTCATAAAAGGCTGGCCCGTCATGACGTCCACTGCATCCGCTCCACCCACACCGATGGCGATTGTTCCCATGCCGCCAGCGTTGGGGGTGTGAGAATCGGTTCCGATCAGCATGGTGCCGGGAACGGCATAATTCTCGTACACAACCTGGTGAATGATGCCGGAGCCGGGCTTCCAGAAGCCCATGCCGTATTTCATTGCGGCAGAGCGAAGAAAGTCATAAACTTCCTTATTCGTTTCTTCAGCAGCTTTTAAATCGGCCATGGAACCTGTATAGGCTTGGATAAGGTGGTCGCAATGAACGGTGGTTGGTGTTGCGACTTTGGGCATTAGCGCCGACATGAATTGCAGAATCGCCATCTGTGCGGTGGCATCCTGCATGGCAACGCGATCGGGGCTTAGAAATATATTTGAGACACCGCGTACCAGCTTGGAATAGTCGGTGGGCTCCATATGGGAATAGAGATTTTTTTCAACGACAGTGAGGCCGCGACCGAGATTTTTTCTTGCTTCGGCATGAATTTTTTCAAGGGACTGAAATAACTTTTCAATGGGTTCGATTTCCAGCAACATTTGATTTCACCTTCAATTTAAAATTTAATCAGTTACACTTGGACACCAGAACCGGTGCCGTTAGTTTTTGACCATGGATCGAATTCTCAACAGAAACTGCTAAAAGGAAGAGCACATTCTGTCACGAAAAATTTAAAAATTCAATCATTTTTGGTTAACATACTTGATAATTTAAGTTTATTATTATCAATAAAATAGATGCTAATAATCGTTTTTTTCGAAGGTAATTCATGAGTTCCGTATTTGACTCCAGAGAATTTAATAAAAACCTGTTTTTCCCCCGGACGGATTCCATGTCCGGTCCGCAAGGGGCTGAAGATATTTATGTCGAGGTGGAGGAAAACATCCACGTGCATGTCCGCCGCTATCCATCGCCCGAGGCCCGGTACAGCCTGCTGTTTTTTCATGGCAATGGCGAGGTGGTTTCAGACTATGATGGGCTGGCAGGGGCATTTACGGCCCTGGGCGCGGAAATGATCGTTTGCGATTATCGCGGCTACGGGAAAAGCGAGGGGACCCCTTCCCTCCGGAACGTGTTGACGGACGCCTCGGTGATATATAATCATCTTAAAGACAATCAAAAGTTTTTGCCCAGTGTCTGCGTCATGGGTCGTTCCCTGGGAAGCGCTGCGGCCATTGAGTTGTGTTCGACCTTCGATGAAATTTCCTGCTGTGTGATCGAAAGTGGATATGCCGACCCCATTCCCCTGGTGGAACGCAGAGGCTTGAGGATAAGCAAGACTACGCCGGAAGAGGATGCTTTATTTAATAACAGCAAGAAAATCGCAAACGTCAAATGTCCTTTGCTGATCATGCATGGCGAGGATGATTTTTTGATTTCTCCGCAGGAAGCGGAGTTGAATTACAGACAGGCGGGGGCCAAGGTCAAGCTGCTCAATATTCTGCAGGGAGTGGGGCACAACGATATGATGTTGGCAAGAGATAGTGGTTATTTCGTCTGCCTGAAAAACTTTCTCGACAACGTTCCCTGGGAGGAATGAGAATTTCCGAGGCCGGGTGTTGTCCATGCAAAATATTTAATAACTGTGAAATCGTACAGGTGTTTTGAATGAAAAAGTTTTACAACATAGAAGGAATTATTCGCAACGGTTTTAAACTGAGCCGGGATTACGAAATCCTTGATTTTAATTTTATCAAATTGGGCGATTCAGGAGTTCAGGCGCTGTCCAAATCAAAATCGGTCCGGCAAGTCACCCGGCTGACAATAAGCGGCAACAAGCTGAGCGCTGAAGCCGCGCAGTGCCTGGGAGCCGCGGATTACCTTGGCAACCTGCAATCGCTCAAGCTGTACAAAAATAAAATCGGCGACGAGGGCGTCAAATACCTTTGCGAGTCTGAAAGGTTGCCCAGCCTCAACTCCCTCAGACTGGCGTGGAACGAAATCGGCCCCGAAGGCGCACGGCACATTGCGGAATCTACAAATCTAAAATCACTCACTACCTTGAGCCTGGCTGAAAATAAGATCGGTGATGAAGGTCTTAAACATCTGGCGGCATCGACCCAACTTTCAAAACTTGAATATCTGGATATTAGAAAGAACGGGATCACCGACCAGGGCGCTTTGGAATTTGCCAAGAGCAAAGAGTTCAGCAGTCTGCAATCCATCGACTCGTCCGACAACCCCCTCACTGAAATAGGCAAAAATGCGTTTTCGGAGTTTCTCATCATCAACCGTCTGCGTCACCACTTGAATGAAGATAAAACGGTGCTCGATCTCAGTAAGATCGGAATCGGCGACTTGGAATGCAAGGCCATCAGCCATTGCGAGGATCTGGCAAACCTGACCAAGCTTTATCTGGAGCTGAACCGTATCACAGCAGAAGGCATTCGCCATCTGACCGAATCGCCGTATCTAAACAACCTCACCCTGATTTCTCTCGACCGCAATCCCATCGGCGATGAAGGCGTTAAATTAATCGCTAATTCGGACGTATTCAGAAACCTGGAAATGTTGATGATCGAGACCAGTGGCGTCACCGATGACGGATTGATCGCCATCGCCGAATCAGAACTCATGAGCAACCTGCTTCGGGTTTATATCGAGGGCAACGAATACACCGATGACGGGTTTTATGCATTGGGCGAATCCGAATTTCTCACCAAACTGGAATACCCTGAATTCGAGCGCGAAGAGATCGAGGAGGAGGATGAGGAGGATGAGGAAGAGTTTGAAGAGATCGAGGAAATCGTCGAAGTGGACGAGGAAGAAGACTTAGGCGATGAAGAGTATGAGAAGTAGAGGTTTATGAGAAAAATACTATGAAAAAGCTTGGTAGACGATCAAGGGTATAATATCCTACTGAGTAGGATATTATCATTTAAGCCTGGGGGCAAAAAATGCCAATGGTCAAAAAAAGCATATCCATCACAAACCAACAAGACAGCTGGATCAAGGCGCAAATTGAATCCGGCCATTTCGGCAATGAAAGCGAAGTTGTCCGGGAGTTGATCCGCGAGCGGCAAATTCGCGAGCAGGAAACCCCCGCCGAGATCGAGGCAATCCGCAAGGCGTTGATTGAGGGTGAGCGGAGTGGTTTTAGTGATCGCACTGTAGATGAGATATGGCAAGAAGCCAGACAACGCCACCGATCGAAACATGCCTGATTATCGGCTTTCCGAAGCCGCAAAAGAAGACTTGATAGCGATCGCACAATATGGAGATGAGCATTTCGGCATTGTTCAATCCGACAGGTACCGCGACCAACTCAAACATCGATTTAATGTGCTGGCCAAAACTCCGCTCCTTTATCCCGCTGTTGACCACATTCACAAAGGCTACCGCCGTAGCGTGTGCGGTTCACATTCGATTTATTACCGCATTGATCCCGAAGAAATTGTTATCGTTCGAATTTTGGGACGGGAAGACCCCGAAAAACAATTTTAATTTCCTCAGTCTTGTGGATGAATACGTTCAAAGCAACACTTGAAGATTTCACTGACAGATAGGGTCCCTCGATTTTATCCTGCTCAAAACCCCGTTTTTGCGCAAAAAATAACCACCTGACAGGCTGACAGGTAGGGTGTACCCATTTTGTCAGGTAACGTTCAGAGTGTATTTACCTTTGTTGGTTCCGATTTGGCAAGATCATGTGGTAAGGGTTTTCCGTTTTTAGTTTTTCATGACACAAATCATAAAGCCTACTTAGCTCTTCAATTAATGGTTGGATTTCCATTTTTTTAGGACCATCTTTTCCTTCCGTTATAAACAGTGACTCAGCTAGGACAAAAACTCGACGAACAATCTAACTATCGAAAGAATAGAGGAAAGCAAAAGCTTGTTCGTCTTCAAATACACCCTCTAATATGCCTTTATGACTTGCACTTGCATTTAGCCAGTTATCCATTCTTTCATCTAGGTGCTCAACAGCATTTCTAGCATCTCTATTATTTAGTGCACTGGTTTCATCAGTTTTTAGATGATTTCTTAATTCTTGAGCACGATCCTTTGCTCGTTGACTTCCGCTGGGAGCATAAAGAAGTTTCGATACCATCCCAAAATGTGACAGGAAACTCTGTAGAAACATCCACGCTTCTCGGCTTTGCCGAGACTCATGATTATCAATGATATTTCTAAATGTCTGATAATTCGACAATGCCAGTTGTGTGTGGATATACGTTTCTTCCGTATAAATATGTATTTGTTTGGGGGTCATAATTAAGGTCTAATATTATTAGTTTGGATCAGCATAATACCCAAAATCCAGCTTTCATTCCTTTGGACTGTACCATCCAAATTATATTACCCGAAAACCCCTCCTGAAACAGAATGGCCAATTCTGGTTCAAATTCTGACCCTGAGAAACGGTCTTATGCGGGATTCAAGGGGGTCCGCCCTTCCAGTTTCCTCCAAATCTGAAACACTTCACCGCAGTTCTGTTTCAAATTCATTACTTCACACCTACCAAGAACTCACCCAGATATCTTTCTGCGAGCGGGTTTTGAATATATTGCCGATGCGCTCACTGAACGTCTCGAAGGTGAAGGTTTTGTTGTATTGATCCGCCGGGCCGCGAAACGGATTCCACGACATTACCAGCCGCTCGATGAACATCTCATCTAGAGGTACCGTCTTGATCTTGACGATCATGTTGGTCATCGAATCGACCAGGATGGCCACCATTTCATGATCTTCCTTGGCGTAGAGCGCCTCGCAGAAACCAGGCGCTTCCTTTTCCAGTTCGGATGGGTTGCAGGGGGCTTCCAGAATCCAGTCCTCACTGCCGACGGCGAATATGGGGATGGAGGGAAACTCCGACTCCGTGCACAGCTTGGCCCGCCACTTGCCGCCCCACGCTTCAATCTGCGCTTTTGACGGATTGGGAAACCTGCCAATCAACAGCATGTCTCCGTTAGGAGAGAAGGACAGCCCGCCGCCGTCTCCCTCTATTTTTACGGGACAAAGTTTGCCCTCTTCAAAGCGAATTGTTTGGTCTATTGCTTCGTCCATGGTTTCGTTCCGTTGAGATGAAATTATAATTTTATTTAAGGTTTTATAATGTCGTGGACCCTCCGTTAAAGTCAATAAAAATTCCCCAGGCTTTTAAAAATCGTCGCGGGGATAATTTTGGACACTCTTTCCTCTTGTAAAATAAAGCAAAAATCCTTGAGTTCTCTTGTTAATTGGGGTAGCGTGACGGGTTTTATATCCATAATATTAGCGGAATATCCGGCCATGAGAACCACATTAATCGGGCATGCGACGCTTTTAGTGCAATCTAATGACACCACCTTGATATCCGACCCGGTGCTGTTTCAGCCGCACTGGGAAGAACTCAATGTGCCTTGTCCGAGCATCGATCTGGACCGCGACAAAATACCCCCGGTGGATATCCTGAACCTGTCTCATCGTCATCAGGACCATTTCGATGTCCGCACGCTGGCGCATCTCGCAAGAAATGACAAAATCCTGGCGCCGGATGTGGTGGTGCTGGCTCCCCAGGACGAAATTTTACTGGAAGTTCTTGCTGAACTGGAGTTCAAGGACGTGCGCGTGGTGAAGGATTTTGAAGCCCTGCAGATCAAGGGTTTGACCCTGACACCCACGCCTTCTCTCAACGAGCAGGACTATTTCCCTGAACACGGCCTGCTCATTCATGACGGTGAAGTGACGGTCTGGAATCAGGTGGATACCATTGTCATCCCGAAAATCATTCAATACGTTCATCAGTTATACGGGCAGATAGACTTGGCGCATGTCCGTTACCTGCCGCTGCTGGAAGGGAATTTTACCTTTCACAATGCCATCGAACTGCCCTTTGATGAGTACCGGTCGTTTCTCATGGTGGCGGGGGCGTTGAAGCCGAAATTTGCGGTTCCCGGTTCCGCCGGGTTTCGCTACAAGGACGAGTTTGGTTTTCTGAATCAATATTCCTTTCCGACCACACAAGAACAGTTCTTGCGGGATTTGCATGATTTTTGCCCTGAAATCGATAGCAGTACTTTTTATCCGGGCGACGTGGCCGAGATCACCCCTCAGGGCGTGAAGATTCTCAGGCAGGACTCCGATTTTGTCCGCGTGCATGAAAACGACGGGTATTTGGCGGAATTCAAACCGGTGATGGAAGTCAAGCCCCTGCGGACGTTGACGACGGATGCCGCCCAGCAGGACAAGGAAAAGCAGGTCGTCACGGATTTTATTGAAAACAAGCTGGTGGACTTGCTGGTCGAGAGCGAGAACATCCAGACCTGGGTGGAATGGAAAACGGCTTATCAGCTGGAAGTGTTTGGCCGGAACGGGTCGGATATCTGGAGCATCGATTTTGGCGGCGAGGAGGCCACGGTCCAGCAGGGGCGTATTGGCAAGGTCAATCTGTATGAAGGGATCAGTTGCTCGGAACTCTATAAATTGATCGAAAAGCAAACGAGCTGGGATTTTGTCGGTGTGGCGGCTCAGTACCGCACGTTTAAAAATATTTATCGGGTGGAGAAGGGCAATGTGGAATGCTATTCTAAAGAACAAAGGTTTCCACAGCCGTTGACGGAAATATTCGCTCCAGACCGGGCCATGGACCGGGAAAAGTACATGAAAGATGTCCGGCGATGGAAAGGCAAGGCCTGACCGCCCTCATAAAAGGTATTTTGTTGACAGGGTAAGGGGAAGCAGGTAGAATTCCTCCTCCTTTTAAGCAATTCAATTAGTTAACATATCGGGTTTGATAGCCCATTCAAAATAATGGCGGTGTAGCTCAGCTGGTTAGAGCGTACGGCTCATATCCGTGAGGTCCGGGGTTCAAGTCCCTGCGCCGCTACCATTTTCCCTCCATGTTCACTTCGGTTGCAAGGGGAAGGGTGATTTGAGAATCAGAACGTTCTCAGCGCCAACCGAGGACAAGGTGAACTGCCACTCATTGGTCCCAATACACTATTTCAGTTGCTGAATAGTTGGAAAGAAACAGCACGGCCGATATCAATAAGGCATACCAGCAACTCAGTGCCAGCCGGGCAAGGGGAAGTGGAAGATAACGTGATAGGACTTGCAATAAGTTCATGATGGAATCCCCATCCATAATTTAACCCAAGTAACAACGGGCCCCCCCATAACAATAAAGTTAAAGGTCAGAACCCGCGCAACGGGTGTCCAGGCTCTGGAACTCGTTAACAGCTGTAGGAAATTGTAATTTCTAACCAAAACAATAAATCTCTGCGCAAAAGCAATGCCCAGAGCGTGATAGATTCCCCAGAGGATATAGGCCAGTGACAGTTCGTGCCAGAGCCCCATGGCAACCATAGCGGCACCTACGGATATAGACGGTTTGCGGGTTGCCGCCATAGTGGGAGTGAAAACGTAATCCCGACACCAGGCGGACAACGTCATATGCCAGCGTCTCCAAAAGTCCATTAGGTTCACGGCACGAATGGGCCAATTAAAGTTTTCTTCCAGGCGGAACCCCATCAACAGCGCAAAGCCGATAGCAACATCCGTCCACCCACTGAACTGAAAGTACAAATAAATCCAACCTTGAACGGATTCGAGCCAAAGGGTCATAAAGCCGTTCAAATCGAGCGCCACCCTCCTGAGTTCGACTTCCCAGGCAATAAAATAATTACCCAGCACAACAATCTTAACGTACCCATAGAGGATCCTTTCCAGGGCGTTGGATATTTGCTTCTTATCTAAACGGCGACGGCTACTTTGGCGCTGAAAATTAGCATATCGGTGGATAGGGCCAGCCAACATCGCAGGTAGAAAAAACTGGTAACGCAGGTATTGGCGAAAATCAGGCTTAATATTGCCTTGGAAAACTTCAATAATATAATGAATATGCCGACAGGTGTAATAGGCTAATCCCATTACGGTAGGAATTTGTACCCCAAGATTATATTGGTAAAGCTGTAAGCCCCTGATTAGAAAAAACTGGAGCCCGCAATAGATCACTCCCGTCAGAACCGTCAGATGATGAGACCGGTGTTTGGATGCCGCTAACCTGTAAACCAATAAGGAACTGGTAAATAACAGGAGAGCAGACAGGGGTGAAAACACAATCAAAAACAGGCCGGTTATCGAGGCGATAATGTCAGCATGGTAGCGTATTGGGAAAAACCATACGCCACAAGCAGCGCTCGCAAGCCAGATAAAGTGATAAAGATGAAATTCAGTCATTCTTCTTCACCTCATCCGTCAGCCGATCAAAAAACCAATCCACAAATACCCGTTGTCCTTTGATATTGAGGTGAGTGATATCCTTCGTGTTGTAATAACCTCCTATTTTTCGAAAGACTCGGTTGCTGATATTGCTTTAAACTATCCTGAAAACCATATCTTTTTCATAAATTACGAAACCTCACACTATTACTACGTTGCTGTCCCAAAACCGCTTTTTTATGCATTAGATATAGATGAAGACGGCCGCTGGGATTTGATGTACAAAGACACCGAAGAAGATGGTGTTAATGGCAACGAAATATTTTATGACAGTCCTTCCGGGAAGTTTGGTGGCCATGAACCACTGGCAAAACCCGGCCCCGTTGCTTTTAATGAGACCGCCAAAAGGTAAAACTTGTTTCCTGTTCACTTCAAATAGTTTCATTCCATCCTGGGAAAATTTTGCAAGAAAATGATTTTCCGGATGGAGCCGGAAGAGGGTAGGCGGAAAATCGGTTGTTTTGCGAGAATATCCGTGGGGTTTGCCAGAAAGATCATCGCCCAAAATGTCTGAAATAGTATAATAATATCTGTAAAACCGACAAAAATTGGCAGATTCCTGATTGTCTGGAATCATAAGTCGCGAAATTTCAATGGTTTTTAAATGGCATCTAGTTTGCTTGTATTAAAGAAGTTAATAATCCAGAAAAATTGATAATATCAAGATAAGAAGCAGTGAGAAAAGTTGCGGAAAGATTTCATTTCACTGCTGGGTTAATTTATGTCTGTTAGGGTCCGATGATGAAAAGTATGAAAAATCTATTGATTCTGGTGTTGGCTGGATTTATTGCAGGATGTGCCACTCAGCCACCTGTGCAGAGTGTTGAGGAAATGCGCGATCAGATAAGATCGGGTCTCTCTGGGATTCAAATAGAAGAGTATGAAGTGGAACGGCCTTTTATCATTGCGTACAATGCCGTGCAAATAAATGCGGAAAGATGTTTTGAAGTGACCGTTACAAAACTACCCAGCAATGACCCCGAAGCGAGGGTTGAGTCGATAAGATATCGCTCAGACTCCCTGATGATTAGTGAGACGGCAGGGGAAACTTCTTTGCAACTGGACAAAAAAGACAGCGGAAAAATGCCCGAAGGTGGGTATTTTGTCATGTTCGCAGATATTGAGGCTATCTCCTCCGATAAAACCAGGGTGACGGTTTACAAGGCTTTAAGGGGCTACGAAAATGTTAATGAATCCATCGTTGCCTGGGCGCGTGGTAATAGCGATGAGTGTCCGCGGTTTCCCAAAGAAGCGACAGACTGGAGAGTCACTCGTCACAACCCGTAAGCTCAATTGTTGGAATGGCTTGCCATTTATTGGTGGAAAAAAGTTTATCCAAACTAATTCGGAGATGGAATCAATGACCTCGATCAAAAAAATAATTCCCGTTTTAATCGTCATCTCTTTAATGATTTCCGGTGCGTTAACCGATGCCATTGGGCAGGAAACCATGCGCACTGGGGACAAGTCTTTGTGTCAAAATGGAAAGTCTCAGCGGAGCGTCCAGGTCCATTATTATGAACCGGAAAAGCAAGTTCCCTGTGAAGTTCAGTACTATAAGGACACAGAACAGCCCGGCATGGGGCAGGTCCTCTGGCAAGCCGCCAATGAAGCTGGTTTCTGTGAGAAAAAAATGGCTGTGTTCGTCAAAGACTTGTCCGATTCGGGATGGGACTGCCAGCAAGAGACGGATAACTCCTCCGACAATGAGGTTAAGGATTCCCCAAGTGAAGATCTGCCTCCGGATTTATCCGCCAAGTAACCGCTGACGGCTGCTACAGAATTTTCCTGGTTTCCCCACCATTCTGGACCTACTGGAGGTCCAGCCTTGCCAGAGTACTTCCTTTAAAGACTCCTGAAGATTTGGATATGTTAAAATGGCTGGCTCCAATTCCTCACCGCCATTAACAGAAAGGAAATTTTGATTTGAACAACAACGATTCCCCGCACCATTTTATCAAGCACATCGTTGAAGAAGATTTGAAAACCAACAAGTTCCAGGAGAAAAAGGTGCATACCCGCTTTCCCCCGGAACCGAACGGCTTCCTCCACATCGGTCACGCTAAATCGATCTGTCTCAACTTTGACCTCGCGGCGCAGTTTGGCGGGCTCTGCAACCTCAGGTTCGACGACACCAATCCGATCAAGGAAGAAGACAAATATGTGCGGTCGATCATCGAAGACGTGAAATGGCTGGGGTTCGACTGGGAAGACCGGCTGTTTTATACTTCCGATTATTTTGAACAGCTTTTCGAATACGCGGTGCAGTTGATTAAAAACGGCAATGCTTATGTGGATGACCTGAGCGCCGATGAAATCCGCGAACACCGGGGAACCCTGACCGAGCCGGGCACAGACAGTCCGTATCGAAACCGTAGTGTCGAGGAAAATTTCGATCTGTTTCAGCGCATGCGGGCCGGGGAGTTTGACACCGGTGCGAAAGTCCTCAGAGCCAAAATCGACATGGCCTCCGGTAACCTGAATTTTCGCGACCCGGTTCTGTACCGCATCCTCAAAGCCCATCATCACCGCACCGGGGACAAGTGGTGCATTTACCCCATGTATGACTGGGCGCACGGGCAGTCCGATTCGATCGAAGGGATCACCCACTCCATCTGCACACTGGAATTTGAGGACCATCGCCCCTTGTACGACTGGTTTCTCGACCAGTTGAAAATATATCATCCGCAACAGATCGAGTTTGCCCGGTTGAATCTCAGCTACACCGTCTTGAGCAAACGCAAGCTCCTGCAACTGGTGAACGAAAATCATGTCAACGGCTGGGATGATCCACGCATGCCGACCTTATCCGGGTTGCGGCGGCGCGGCTACACGCCGGAATCGATCCGCGAATTCTGCCACCGCATCGGCGTGGCCAAAGCCAACAGCGTTGTGGACCTTGCCCTGCTCGAGCATTGCATCCGCGAAGACCTGAACAACCGTGCGCTCAGGGTCATGGCGGTATTGCGTCCCCTGAAAGTGATCATCGACAATTATCCTGAGGGCCAGGTGGAAGAATTGGAAGCCGAGAACAATCCTGAAGATCCGTCCGCAGGGACGAGAAAAATTCCCTTTTCCCGCGAGCTGTATATCGAGCAGGAAGATTTCATGGAAGACCCGCCGAAAAAGTTTTTCAGGCTGGGTCCGGGGCGCGAAGTGCGGCTCAAGCACGCCTACATCATCAAATGCGAACGGGTGGTGAAGGATGCCCAAACGGGCGAAGTGACAGAACTGCACTGCACCTACGATCCCGAAAGCAAGAGCGGCGGAGCAACAGCAGGGCGCAAGGTCAAAGCGACCCTGCACTGGGTGTCGGCGGAACACGCAATCAACGCCGAAGTTCGGCTGTACAACACCTTGTTCACCGCACCCGACCCCGGCAATGAAAAAAAATTCCCGGATTTTACCGAATGCCTCAATCCCGACTCCGTGGAAGTACTGCAAGACTGTAAATTGGAACCGCATCTCATCAAGGCGATACCTGGCGAATATTACCAGTTTCTGCGCATGGCCTATTTCACCGTCGATGCGGTGGATTCCAAACCCGGTGAACCTGTGTTTGACCGCACCGTCACCCTGCGCGATGCCTGGGCCAATATCGTGAAGAAGGGTGGGGGGGAATAAAAAGCCTCTTTCGTAAAAAGGGAACCAAACTTCCTATTCACAAACTTTCTCATCAACCCGCTGGGCTAAAATTATTAAGCACCACCAGTTTTTCATGCGTCATGTCGTGCATGGTGTAGGCGATGCCGCCTGTGCCATAGCCCGAGTGCCGGTGTCCCGCGAACGGCATCCAGTCGACACGAAACGCCGTGTGGTCGTTGACGATCACGGTGGCGGCGTCCATCTCGCGCACGCATTTCATGGCGATATCCAGACGGTTGGTGAAACATGCCGCCTGGAAGGCGAAGGGCAGGGCGTTGGCTTGCAGAATGGCCTGGTCGATGTCGTCATATCCGTACACACAGACCACGGGACCGAATATCTCATCCGTGGAAACCCTTGCCTCCGCCGGGGGGTTGAGAAGGACCGTTGGCGCATAGGTGGTGTCACCCAGTTTTTTAGCGCCGCACAGTGCTTGAGCCCCGCTGTTCACCGCTTCCTGAACCCATAGGGCGACGCGGTCCACTTCCGCCGGCTGGATCAGCGGACCGACCTCGGTGGTTTCTTCGATGGCGTTGCCGACTTTCAGTTTCGATGCACCGTCCGCCAGCCGCTTGGCGATGTCTTCCGCCATCGCTTTTGGCGCAAACACTTTTTGAACTGAAACACAGACCTGACCGGCATGATAAAAACCGCCTTTCAATAGGGCAGGAATCATGGCATCGACCTCGGCGCTCTCCTCAAAGATGACCGGGGCCACGCCGCCATGCTCCAGGGCACAGCGGGTTCCGGGAGCGATTTTATTGCGCAGCATCCAGCCGATCTTGCCGGAGCCGATGAAGGTGAAAAAAGCCGTGCGCGGGTCGGTCACCAGTTTCTCGGCGACAGCGCTTTTGCAGGCGGCGAACCGGCACCAGTCCTCCGGCAGTCCCGCTTCATACAGCATTTCCACAAAGGCTTTGGCCGACAGGGGAGTGGTTCCCGCAGGCTTGACGATCACGGGACAGCCCACTGCAATCGCAGGGCCCACTTGATGCACGATCAGGTTCAGCGGATGGTTGAACGCCGATATGGCGACCACAGGGCCGATGGGTTCGCGGAAGGTGAAAGCCGCCCGGCCCGCTCCGGCGGCGGTCAGGTCCATCGGAATTTCCGTGCCGGCCATGCGGTCGAGTCCCTTGATGCAAAGCCCGACACCGTCGATGGCGCGCGCCACTTCGACACGCGCGTCGATGAGCGGTTTGCCGCCTTCGTTGGCGATCTGAAACGCCAGCGCATCAAACCGTTCCTGCATTAAGGTGGCTGTCTTTTTCAAGATTTCGATGCGCTTGTAAGCCGGGAGCCAGGTTTTTTTATCCTTATACAACCGGCTCGCGGTTTCCAGCATCTTGTCAGCTTCGTCCCAGGAAGTCAGCGGCACCGAACCGATGGGTTTGAGATCGAAGGGGTTACAAACTTCCAGTACATCATCTTTCATCGCCGTTTTTCCTTTTGTTGCAGTTCTTCGATTGGGCTTTTTATGATTTAGAGTCGTTCATGAGCCTTTCTACCAGATGCTCCTCTTAGGCGCAAAAGCTTTTACTAAAATGGCGGGTGTTAGAGGGAATCTATCCACGCAATGGCATTATTGAGTCGGGAGATTGTCGTGTCGCGGCCAAGGAGAGACAGGACTTCATAAATGCCAGGACTTTCTTTTTTTCCGGTCAACGCAATGCGTACCGGCTGGGCCAGTTTTCCCAGTTTAATGCCTTCCTGCTCGACGATTTCCTTGAAAGCGGTTTCCAGGGTGGACTCCGAAAAATCGCTTAAAGTCGATAACTTGGAAACAAGCAATTCGAGATGGGGTCTGGCTTCAGGAGTCAGAAGTTTTGCGCGGGCTTGTTCGTCAAACTCCAATTCTTTTTTAAAATAAAACTCCGCCTTATGCGCCATTTCCACCAGAGTTTCGGCACGTTGGTTGAGGGAAGGAATCGGTTTGGCGATTTCTTCCAGGCTCAATCCGTGGCCTTCAGGCAGAAGACCTTCCTTGACGAGCATGGGTTCTAAGTGCGGGGCCAATTCCAGCGGCGGCGTTTTCTGGATATATTGCTGGTTGAGCCAGGTCAGTTTTTCTGGATTAAATACCGCCGCCGAGGTGGTGATGCTCTCCAGCGAGAAATGCTGGATCAACTCGTCTCTTGAGAATATCTCCTGGTCCCCGTGCGACCAGCCAAGGCGTACCAGATAGTTGATCACGGCGTCCGGCAGGTATCCCATGTCGCGATAGGCGAGGACCGATGTGGCCCCATGCCGTTTGCTGAGCCGGGCTTTGTCGGCTCCCAGAATCATGGAGATATGCGCGAATTTCGGCTGGGGATGATTCAAGGCTTCATACATGAGCGCCTGCCTTGGGGTGTTGGAGAGATGATCGTCTCCCCGGATCACGTGGGTGATGCCCATATCCGCGTCATCGACGACCACGACGAAATTATAGGTCGGGGTTCCGTCCGTCCTCTGGATGATAAAATCGTCCAGTTCCTGATTATCGAATATGATCTGCCCGCGAAGCAGGTCGTGAACCGCAACCGGCCCTTCCAACGGGGTCTTGAAACGGACAACCGACGGCATGCCTTCTGGGTGATCCGTCCGGTTGCGGCAGGTCCCGTCATACTTGGGTTTCAAGCCTTTTTTCTGGGCCTCCTGACGTCTGGTTTCCAAATCCTCGGGAGAGCAATAACAGCGATAAGCTTTTCCCGCACTGAGTAGTAGACCGACTTTTTCATTGTAAATATTCTGCCGCTCCATTTGTCGATAGGGTCCCTCGTCCCAATCCAGGCCCAGCCATTTCATAGCCTCGATGATTTCCTGGATGGATTCTTCCGTCGAGCGTGAGACATCGGTATCTTCAATGCGTAGGACAAATTTTCCGCCGTGATGGCGGGCGAACAGCCAGTTGAAAAGAGCGGTGCGCACGCCGCCGATGTGAAGGAACCCTGTCGGGCTGGGGGCGAATCGCACTTTAACGCTATCAGTCATTGTTTTTTTGCTTTCATGTTTGCATTATTTTATAGGAGCTCGAGGCTCCGTTATGAAAAACAGTCCTTCAAAATACCAAAACCAGCAATGAATATTAAGCTATTTCTTGAAGACCCCGAGGAAGAAGCTGCCAAAATCCCGGCGATATTGTGGAAGTCTTAAATGAAAATTGACGGTGTTAGAATCTTTTCTTCCAGCGGTCTCGTGATCTCTATATAAATAAAGGTTTTGTAAATTGAATTTGTCCTGTCTTTAATGGTACAACTATTGCTTCCCTAAAATATTAGCACTGGTAAAATATTTTTCCCGCAACAGGGCGGGTTTCTTCATTGAAGGGAAGGATGCTTGTGAAATGGTAGAGAATAGCCAAAACCTGGCAGGGAAGAACACTGGCGCGGAAAAAAAGAGGTACTTTATTTCTCTCGCCAAACAAAACTCGCGCCCCGGAATTTTTGAATTATTGGGTTCCTATGACATGAAAAAGGACGACGCGGAACTGTTTGGAGACGATCGCTACCGCCGCCTGATGAATATCCTCATTTACCGATCCCAGCTTTGACGGATGTCATCGTCCACTTGGACGATTGAGAAGCTTTTGATTCCCCGCTTCGCTCTTCAGTTCCTACCGCCAATGAATCTCGAAACAGAATAATAATAATCAGATTTATTTTCTCAGGCGTACCTGCGGGTTTCCTTCGTAGGCCCTGGGGAGGGGGCATACTTCTGAATATGGGAGGGTTTTATCACTAGCAAGCGGAAACTTTAGAAAAAAGAAAACCGCCGGCCCTGATGGACCGACGGTTTCCTCTAGGGTAAGGGTTAAACTCGCGATAAAACCCTTATTTCATTTATTTACATTCAACAGTTACTGGAACCGAACCGGTGTTGGTGATTTTTACCGTACCGCTGATGTCGCCAATGGAATCTCCACGGCTGAAACCAGACTGTTTGGAAAGAGCTACTTTAGCAGGTCCCATGGCGCCCCTGACGGGAATTCCGGTCAGATCGTGGTCCGTGGAATTGAGGCTGCGGTGGTCGTCGTTCGGCCCCAAAGTGATGGGGATGGTGGTGTAGTTGGAAGATTTCCAAACCACCAGGTTAGCTGTACCCCGGTCGTTGGTGGTATAACCGAATTTGTCTTTAAACTCTGAATCGGTTTTAACAACAGCGATGTCGATAGAACCGGCGTCCTTACAGCTGGCGGACTGACCATTGTTGATTTGCTCCGCAAATGCGGAAATACTGGTGCTGGCGATAAAAATCGCGGTTAGCAGGAGAATCTTTTTCATTTTCCTTTTCCTTTCAAAAAATGACGGTTACAGTTGGCAATAATGATCCCAAACTAAAAAACTTCATGTTTAACTCCACAAGGGAGCGTTCATGCCTGGTGATGGGCCCCAACATTTACCTGTAAACAAGCATCCCGCATGGACCCGGCTTGGGGATGTAGTGAGTAACAAATCACATAAGTTCCTTCTCCAACGAATTCCAAATCGAAGGTCTGCCCTGCCTGGAACTCATCAATACTGACCATTTTTTTTCCGCTGGAAAACTTTACGATCATCAAATTATATAGAGCACTGCCAAAATCATTGCTGACTTGGATTACTTTGCCTTTTGTAATGGTTATCCTGGACATCCCTTCGCTGGGTTGATTGAGGGAAATGTTCGGTGTTTTGGCATCCACCGATTTGTAGGAAAATCCCATCAGCAGAACCCCGATAACAAGCGCAAACGAAAGAAGTTTTGAAGGCACCATATGTTCCAAAAGTCTTGTAAATCGTTAATGTATGGGAAGCTTTAACCAACGGGAGTTTAGGTTATTTTATTTTTCCGTGCTATCAGATGTATTCTGGTTTTAATGTAGGATAAATACTGTATGCGTGTAGGAATGTGTCCTGGACCTTGAGAGATATCGGTTAAGGGATGAAGAATTTCCTGATAAGATTAATTGAAAAAGGGTTGAAAGGCGTTTGGAGGGGGGCGCAGGGAGGAAATGACATCGCAGGGTTATAACAGGTTGTTATTGATGGCGTAGTGGATCAATTCCGTGTTCTTTTTCATTTTCATTTTTTCTAGGATTCGGGTGCGGTGGGTGCTGATGGTCTTGACGCTCAGGGAAAGTTGAACGCCAATTTCGGTCAGAGACATCCCGTCGGCAATCATGGAAAACACCTGATATTCACGATCCGATAACGATTCATGCAAGGGTTTATTTGAATCGCCAAAGTCAAAAGCCAGTTTTTCAGTGATTCGAGGACTGGCAAATTTGCCCCCACGGGCCACCTTGCGCACGGCTTCCACAAGCAGGTCCGGGGCGCTTTCCTTGGTCAGGTAACCCGAGGCTCCAGCCTTGATGAACCGGACGGCGTATTGATCTTCCGAATACACACTCAACATCAGGATCGGCAGTTTTGGATATTCCAGCTTCAACTGTTTCAGGACATCAAGAGCGCTTTTTCCTGGCATGGTGATATCAAGTAAAACCAGAGTGTACTCATCTGGGGGATGGTTTTTAATGGTGGTGATCAAGTCGTCATTATTTTCAACTTCCCCAGTTACCCGGATGTCCTCGGTTTCCAAAAACGTGTGCTTCAAACCTTGTCTGAAGAGAGGATGATCGTCTGCAATGAGTATTTTTATTTGCGGGGTTTCCAGATACGTCGTTGTCATAAAGTTTCTCGATTAAGATGGATGGTAACGGTGGTGCCTTTATTGGGTACCCCTATTATATCGACTTTTCCTCCCCAAACAAGGGCGCGTTCACGCATTCCCAGTAAGCCCAGTGATTTTAGATTGGCAAGCTGTTTTTTAGATATGCCTACTCCATTATCCGCTATCTGAAGTGTGATGATATTGTTTTGATCTTTTATTAGGATGTGGACTTTGTCTGCTTTGGCATGTCGCGTTACATTGGTCAAAGCTTCCTGAAATATCCTGAAGAGGGTCGTGGACCTTTCCTCATCCAGTTCGAAGCCGTTTTTTTTCATTTCGACCTCACATACAATTCCCGTCCGCCTTTCATATTCCCTGGCTTCCCATTCAATAGCCTCCATGAGACCGAGGTCATCCAGAAGAGGTGGCCGCAAATCCATTGCCAGTTTTTTTCCTGTCTGGATGGTGGTGTCGATCAGTTTCAACATCAATTGGGTGGAAGTCTGGAGAGAGGAATCACTTTTATTCAATTTTTTATCCAGAAGCGAGACTTCAAGCTTCAAGGCACTCAACACCTGCGCCAGTTCATCGTGAATTTCACGGGCCATGCGAGTTCTTTCTTCTTCACGAATCAATTCCAGCCGATGATAAAGGTTGCGCAATTGTTCGTGCGACCGTTTGATGCCTTCTTCGGCCCTTTTTCGTTCGAGCACCCGGCCCAGTTGCGTTCCCACCTGTGCCATGATCTCCAGCATTTTGCTGTCCGGTTCCACGGCCTGGGTAGAGAAAAACTCCATAACGCCCACAATTTCATCTCCAATTAGAATGGGAAAAGCAAAGGCGGCCTTGACGCCGATATTTTTGGCGTGTTGGGCACGGGGGAAATTGGGATCTTTGGTCACGTCGATAATCCAGGCGGGTTTGGCGCTGGCGATCACCCGGCCGGGCAGACCTTCTCCTGCCTTGAAAGGAGTCACCTCGGTTATGTTGCGAAAGTTTTCAAACCGGGCGGGATCTTCAAGGTACCAGATACCCGCTGGAAGAAGCTGGTTTGAATAGGGTTCAGCCGTCAGGTACAAATGCCCCACCGGCCAGCCCGCATGTGCGCATATGCGTTCTAAACTGTATTCCAGAGTTTTTTCTATGGCCTGTGTCTCGTTGGAAGCCACGGCGATGTCTTTGTGTAATTCGACGAATTCACGCTCTCGTTGTAATAATATATTGATCTCGTTCAGTTTGGCCGTCCGGTCCTTGACCCTTTGTTCCAATTCCTCACTGGCTTTCTGAAGTTTTTTCTCCGCCCGTATCTGCCACAGGCAAAGAAAAGCACTCATCCAAAGGGTGAACACGGCCAAAGCCCTGTTGGCAAGTACTTTCCATAGTTCACCGCCTGGTGGGGAAAAGAAAAAACCGATCGCAATAAGAGCGGTTCCACAAAAGGCACTCCAGAGGATGTACTCTTTACTGCGGGATCGTAACCCGATGAGCACCAGAGCGACATAAAGCACTCCGTCAGCAACACCCAGGGGAAGCTGTGTGTCCAAAATAAAGATTGCCGCGGCAATAAAAATGCCCATAACTATCGATCGTGGATTTATTTTTTCCCCCTGAGCGGTCATTTGCATTTTTTTTGAAAGGTGTTTGATAAATCAGAATCAGTATATGCCAAATTTGTCCTTTAGGCGGAGGGTTAAATTTACTATAATTACAGCAATTCAAGAAACCTTAATATTGATTCCATATAGAATATCGAGTAACCAAAATTAAATCGGTGGTTACGAACGATGTTAACTTACAGCCAAGGCTGGCTTTCCTCTGCCGTTAAGAGAAACTGGTTGAAAAAAGGAGGTTATTGTGGAAATAAAAATTTTGGTATTGGGAATATGGATTGTCCTGCTCAATTCTACTTTTGTATCTGCTAATCAGGAATTGATGCTGTCCAAAGAGCAACTTTTTGATACAGGTCCCGCTATTGACGGCAATTCTCTCTGTGATTCTGCCACCTTGTATTACGTGGATTCTGGAGAAGATGTTGCCGACATGCGCCGGGATTATCCCTATTACTTTTGCCAGGGAATGTACACCTTGACCCTCGACGGCCCTCCGGGGACCACGGTGACCCTGTTCGGAAGTTTTTCTTACAATCAAGAAAGAGGGTATCTGGTTTTGCGAAAAAGGGATGACCAGAAGATATGGTTGTTGGCACTGGACGAGTTTCAAAACGACAAATGGTCAACCATCGAGGCGAACTCCAAATCCGGAGCGTATGATGCTTACTACCATCCGGCCCCTAATTTTCGTAGAAATGTGTCGTCTGTAAAGTGGAGTCCGTGGTGGCCGGGAGCGCTTCCCGGCAATGCGGAAGCCAAATAGACTTGTCTCTTCTCCACAGCTCATGACGGTTGATGAAATTCATTGTAAATCCATACTCACACGTACTTCCGGTTACTTGCAGGCGGTGAGTTCGCATTCTCTCAACCCTTACGTCGGGTGCGGGTTTGGGCGCTCTGCCTGCGGCGAGGGTTGTTATGTGCGCTTCAATCAATGGCTCATGCGCGGACGCGAATGGGGACGGTTTGTCGATGTCAAAATCAATGCCGCCGAGATTTATTTGCGCACAGTAAAAAAGGAGAAAAATTGGGCGCGAAAAGAGGGCGGTGTCTTTTCAGTTTTTTTCTCCAGTTCGACCGACCCCTGGCAGCCGGTTGAAAGGGAGTACCGAGTGACGCGCCAACTGCTTGAGGCCATGCACAAGGCTCCACCCGATCAATTGATCCTGCAAACCCATTCCGCCCGTCTGCTTGACGACCTGGAAAGGATTCAAACACTATCTAAAATATGCGACCTCCGCGTTCATATTTCCATAGAAGGAGACCGCGATCGCCTGGCCGGTTTGCCGCCTCCGCCCTGCACGCTGGAAGAGAGATTGGCTGTTCTCAAAGAACTATCTGATCGGAAAATTCCAGCAGTAGCCTGTCTTTCCCCTCTTTATCCTATGAAAGCTCCGGATGCATTTTTTTTAAGATTGTCCCAAATCGGAATCACAGCAGTGGTGATTGATCACTTTATATATGGGGATGGCACCAAGGATGGTTCCCGGACGCTTAAAACGAAACTTCCGCAGGCGATGGTCGAGGCTGAGCCGGATTCGGTCCATTTAGACTACCGGGACGCCATTGCCCGAATCGCTGAAAAATATTTACCCGTGGGTATTTCGTCTTCCGGATTCGCGGGGCATTACAGTGGACCTGTGAGATGAGGCTTGAGGTACCTGAACCGGGTACTTTCAATTGGTAAAAAGAAAACCCTCTCCACCCCTGCCTGGGTAAAGAGGGCTGATAAAGAAAATCGTAAATTTTATGTCAGTTTGAGCAATCCATTGTATTAATTAAGATTTTTGACTTTTTTGGCTTTGTAATTTCTCATTGGAGAAGAGCTGGCCTTAAATTTTTCATCTGAAATCTTGAGCAAAGTTTTTTGCGAAACAACTTTTTTTAATTTTCCAGATCGGTCAAAAACTTTTACTTCGTAAACACGAATATCATTCATTATCTCACCTGACCAAGTATTAAAAATGTACCAAAAAGAATGGCGATTTAATTATTAATCCAGTCCTTCTCATCCTTGGATAGAAAGAAAGGAAGGAGTCCAATGGTAGAGGACCCCTTCCAAAGAGAGGAGGAGAAAGTAATTACCCCATTATAAAAAAGGAAAATTAAAAAATTATTAACGCAACATTAATAAAAATTAATAAAATGCAGTTGGTGGACCGGAAGCGAAAAATTTTGGAAGGGTGAAGTCAAGCGAGTTCTTTATAATTATCAATAAATTCAAAAGGTTGATGGGGTGATTGGGGTTCTTGATCGGAACAGCAATATTGAAGAAAAGTGGGAAAGAAATTGATGAGCAGAAAATTATTAATTACTCAAACGGGCGTATTTTCTAAAGGGCATCTCTAAAAATTAGTTTATTACAGGAAATCGAACATTGTACAAGGATTTCTTATATCGGTGGCACGGGCTTTCCAGCCCGTGCGGACAGGCTGGAAAGGCGGAATTAAATTCCGCACTTCCGTATAACCTTTAAGGGTAGGTCGCCTGTCCCACTGAAACAAAGCCATCTCCTTAAGTTGACGACTAGGAGCGTTTAGTCAATTTTTAGAGATATCCTTCAATCCAAATATCTCACCTATTGAACAAAAACTATCTGGAACTATTTATTGAAACCCTCACCCCAACCCTCTCCCTAAAAGGGAGAGGGGGCAAACCACCCACTTCTTCCTCTTTTGGGAGGCACCCACAGGGTGATAGACAGAATGAAGGAAAAAATAATTCCTTCTCCCCTCTGGGGGAGAAGGTTAGGATGAGGGGGAATTAAAATGTCCGACTGGCACATCTACATGATACGCACCAAACACGGCGAACTGTATACCGGCATCACCCAGGATGTGGAGCGACGATTCGCCGAGCACACCGCAGGCGGAAAGAAGGGAGCCAAATACTTAAGAGGACGCGGCCCACTGCAACTGGTGTTCCAGCAAAAAATTGGCAGTCGATCCGAAGCTTCAAAAGCCGAGGCCGCTGTTAAGAAAATGTCGAAGGAAGAAAAGGAAGGGATGGTTAGAGGAAAGATAATATGTAGGCGAATATTTTAATGCCAGTAAATCATTGTTGTTAAATTTGGAATTTTAAATGACTATTATTAAAAAGGAATAGGAGAGTAAGGGGGAGTCAAGAACCAATAAACCAAAGCTAAAAAAAGCATTATGAGGAAACCGAAAAAATAACCATAAGCAAAGAAATATCTTTTTCGTTTGTGTCTATCGATAGCCATAGTCAATGGTATCAATGATAATAGTAATACCATTCCAGTTAATAATTTCCAAAGGGTTCTAAATTCTTCCAAACCAAACTCTTTTTCCCTTAAACGTTTTTTTGAATAAATAAGAGAAGTTAGATAAATAATTTGATTATTGATATTCATAAAATCAAAAATTTGTGCTTGCCCTTCAATTGTCCCTCTAAAGTTAAATTTAGTATCTTTTGCACCAATAAATATGATCTGAATGCTTGCTCCATCATTCTGTTCTAGAATTTTCCACTTAAGTTTAATAATCCCCTGTTCAAGCTTATCCGTCTCGATATGAAAATTAGTTACCTCGCGAGAGGTATTAAGGATTGTAGCTTCAATTATTGAAACCGGCGGGTCTGTGTAAATCTCGATAGGTTCTAAAATATTATTTGTTCTAATACTTTTCGCCCCTCCATTCCAAATGGCAATTTGGACAGCAGTTACATCATTAGTTATTTCTTTTTCCGCGTTAAAAACCTTTATTGATGAGGTCCTTCCAGAAGAAACAATGGATGTCTTAATGGGATTTACCATAAAGGTTAATTCAGACTCTTTTTTACTTCCAACATAAAAGAATATCGACAAAATTATTCCTATAAGCCCCAAAATTATTCCAATTAAACCAAAATAAGGGTTTTTAGAAATATTGGATATATTGAATTTAAATTTAGTTTCCATAATATTCACAAAAGTTTGTATGGATTTTTCAGGTTAATGAGAAAATTAAATAAAACTCAAAATTTTTAGGTGATTTGGGATATTTGCTATTCTTAGAATAGTGGTTCTATTAATGAATTTCTACCTCTTCCTCACAAACAACGTAATAAAGTTGCCGAGGAAACCGGCCATAGCACCGCCGGTTCCGGCGGCCATGATCAATATGTCCCGGTCGCCGGACAGCTTGCCAAGATACGCGCCCAAGAGCACACCAAAGCAGATGATCACCAGATAAAGCCTGCCGCCCAGCCAGCCGACAAAGCCACCTATAATGGCTCCAAGACCTCCGGCCACCGCCATCAGCAGGGGGCTGTCCACCACCCAGCCCATCGCAAGGCCGGTGGCACTCATCAATAAAATCCCAAACACCAGGTTGTTTTTATCTTTTATTTTCATTCAATTATTTTCTGTTGTAGGCTGATTTTGTGTCAATTTAAATATTGATAAAAAACCCTCACCCCAACCCTCTCCCTAAAAGGGAGAGGGGGCCTGGGAGTTCCAAAATCCCCCTAACCCCCTTTGAAAAAGGGGGGACCCGCTTCTCCCCCTTCTGCGAAGGGGGCAGGGGGGATTTATACTTTTCCAAAGCCAACGAGGATGACCCTATGCAAAGGTCTTTTCATAAAAAGGTGACCATTGATCTAATGAAAACATCATTCATGCGCCCTTTACCTTTAGCCACCCTACTTCTCATCCTGTTCTTCTCTCCCGCTCACGCTTTCCAGATACGGGGAATGGATGGGCCTGCAAGTTTCATCGTCGATCCCTCCACCGGAGTGTACTACGTTTCCAACGTTTCAGGCTCCCCCGGCGCAAAAGATAATAACGCTTTCATCGCCAAAATCGACCCAACGGGAAAAGCCGTGGACCGGGATTTCATTCGCTCTGGAAAAAAAGGCGTGCATTTGAACGCTCCCAGGGGGTTGGCCCTTTCCGGCCAAAATCTCTATGTGACGGATATCGATGTGGTTCGCCGCTTCGATGTGGAATCTGGAAAGCCCTTGGGGACCATCAATTTTTCGCTATTAGGTGCGCGATCTTTACACGGTCTGGCGGTTGACTCGGATGGACTGCTGTTTGTCTCCGACACCGCTGGCAACGTCATCTATCGAATCGACCCGGCCAATCATTTCCAGATCACGGTTCTGGCAAAAGATCCAAAACTTGGAAATCCTAACGGGCTGGTTTATGAAGCGCCACATCGTCGATTGCTGGTGGCCACGGAGTCAGGAAAATTGATCGCCGTCGATATGCGGGGCCATATTCTGCCGATTCTCAAGAAACGATTCAAAGATTTGAGTGGGATTGATCTGGACCGGGAGAGAAATATCATCGTGTCCAGTGCCGGGGAAGGAACCATTTACCGGATCAAAAAATATTCTACGGTGGAGGTGATACGAAAAAGCATGGTCACGCCAGCGGGCATTTCCTAAGATTTCAGGAACCATCAAGTGCTGGTCCCCTCTTTCAATGGCAACCTGGTGTTCACAGTTCCTCTAAAATAAACGGCCTGCCCAAATGGACAGGCCATATATGAGGAAACTAACCGTTAAAGGTTTTTGAAAACCTCGTCCAGACTGGCCCTGGCATCGCCGAACAACATGCGGGTATTCTCTTTGAAGAACAACGGATTCTCAACGCCCGCGTAGCCTGTAGCCATGCCACGTTTCAGCACAATGGTGGTTTCAGACTTCCAGCATTCCAGTACCGGCATTCCCGCAATAGGACTGTTCGGGTCTGTCTGAGCTGAGGGATTGACAATGTCGTTGGCTCCAATGACGATCGCAACATCAACATCCGGGAAATCGTCATTGATTTCATCCATTTCAAAAACAATATCGTAGGGGACCTTGGCTTCTGCCAATAAAACATTCATATGTCCCGGCATACGCCCGGCAACAGGATGAATCGCAAACCGCACATTTATTTTTTTGGCACGAAGTGCTTTGGTGATTTCGCAGACGATGTGCTGGGCCTGGGCTACGGCCATGCCATATCCCGGAATGATCACGACTTCCTTCGCTTCATTCAACAGGCTTGCAACCTCATGTGCCGTCATCGCAACAACTTCACCCTGTTCTTCAGCTGAGGCCGAAGAGGAACCACCGCCTGTTGTTGTGCCAAAGCCTCCGGCAATAACAGACAGGAATTTACGGTTCATGGCTCGACACATGATGTAACTGAGGATCGCACCACTACTGCCTACCAATGCGCCCGTCACAATGAGCAAGTCGTTATTGAGCATGAAACCCGTTGCAGAAGCCGCCCAGCCGGAATAGCTGTTGAGCATGGAAACCACCACCGGCATATCTGCCCCGCCAATAGCCATGACCATATGAATCCCGAACAGCAAGGCGATTCCTGTCATAATCATCAGAGGCATTAATCCACCGCCCGCTGCGGACTGATTGACAAACATGCCGCACAAGTAAATGGAAGCAATCAGTAAACCCAGATTGAGCCAATGTCGAGCCGGCAATAACATGGCGTTCCCGGTAATTTTTCCGCTGAGTTTTCCGAATGCAATGATGGATCCTGAAAACGTGACCGCCCCAATAAGAATTCCTAAGTAGGTTTCGATATCATGGATGGTGAGTTCCACTCCTTTGAAATGAGCATTGGGATCCATGAAACTGGCAAAACCAACCAGAACTGCGGCCAGCCCTACCAGACTATGCAGAATGGCAACCAGTTCGGGCATTTCCGTCATTTGCACCCGACGTGCCAGAACCAGACCAATACTACCGCCTACCAGTAATGCCCCGATCAAAATCCCTATATTAGCTGTGACCCCTGAGATAGTGGCTACAAGGGCAATGGCCATGCCCAGCATGCCATAAAGGTTGCCACGCCGGGAAGTTTCCGGATTGCTCAATCCGCCTAACGCAAGAATAAAAAGAATGGTCGCCCCAACATAAGAGGCGGTTATTATACCTTCGCTCATTTAATCGCCTCCTATTTACGAAACATGTTAAGCATGCGGCGCGTTACCGCAAACCCGCCCACGATATTAATTGCAGTGATCATCGTTGCGAAAGCCGCCACCCCCATAAGAAGTTTTTCTCCCGAACTGATCTGCAAAATAGCACCCACAACAATGATACTGCTAATGGCGTTGGTCACACTCATTAACGGAGTGTGCAAAGCCGCTGTCACATTCCAGATAATCATATAGCCGACAAAGCAGGCCAGAACAAATACCGTAAAGTGGGCCATAAAAGATGCAGGCGCAACGGCACCCAACCCTAACAAGCCCAAGGCCGCAATCCCAAAAGTGACAACCGGTCCCACCCATGATGGTTTTTCTTCTTTGGGTTTTTCATGTGGTTTAGCGGGTTCAGCCGGTTTGGCCGGCGCCGCTGAAAGTTTTGGCGCAGGCGGTGGGAAAGTGATCTCACCCTCCTTGACAACCGTCGCTCCTCTGACCACTTCGTCATTAAAATCTATTATTACGTTCCCGTCTTTTGCCTTGCACATGTCTGTCAGCAAGTGGCGTAAATTGGTTCCATATAACTGACTCGATGTGGTCGCCATACGACTCGGTAAATCGGTGTATCCGATAATGGAAACCCCATGAACATTGACCACTTTTCCTGCTTCAGATAGCTTGCAATTGCCCCCTTGTTCAGCGGCTAAGTCAACGATCACGCTACCGTCTTTCATGGAAGCCACCATATCTTCCAGAATCAGTTCCGGAGCCGGTTTGCCGGGAATCAACGCTGTCGTGATTATAATATCCACTTCCTTGGCCTGCTCTGCGAAAAGGGCCATTTCTGCTGCGATAAACTCTTTGCTCATCACCTTCGCATATCCGCCAGTGCCAGAACCCTCTTCTTCAAAATCGAGTTCCAGGAACTCTGCGTCCATGCTCTCGATCTGTTCTTTCACTTCTGGCCGGGTATCGAAAGCCCGTACAATGGCGCCCATGCTTTTAGCGGCGCCGATGGCAGCCAAACCCGCAACCCCCGCACCAATAACCATGACTTTTGCCGGAGGAACTTTTCCCGCCGCCGTGATCTGCCCGGTAAAAAACCTGCCAAAATGCTGAGCGGCCTCAACAACGGCCCGGTATCCGGCAATATTCGCCATGGAGCTGAGCGCGTCCATTTTTTGAGCACGAGAAATACGCGGTATCATGTCCATTGCCAGGGCAGTCACTTTTTTATCGGCTAATTTTTTGAGCAGTTCGGGATTTTGCGCCGGCCAAAGGAACGAAATATAAATTTGGCCCTCTTTAAGCAATTTCACCTCGTTTGCTTCGGGGCCACGAACTTTTAAAATGATGTCGCTGTCACTCCAGAGATCCTTGGTATTTTTTATAACCGTTACGCCCGCTTCAACAAAAGAAGCATCTGAATAATGAGCGGCGGAACCAGCGCCCGACTCAATGGCTACTTCAAAACCCAGTTTGATAAGCTCTTTTGCGACCTCGGGGGTGGTCGCCACCCGTTTTTCGCCAGCATGAACTTCTTTAGGGATACCAATCTTCATCACTTTTCTCTCTCAGTAAAGAATGGGTTAGGGGAACATAAAAGCGCATAAGACTAACATATTAATTGTCAATTTTTCTCAAAATCTCAAAAAAATAGTGTCCTAACGGAAGAGGCCGTTGTCAAGAGAACTGACTCAGACGCGACAGCCTATTGCTGCACTCTCTCCCGTGGAATAAATTGGGCATAAGCTCGTTAAGCCGGGAGCATCGCTGCTAGCCAGATTTATCATTTGGTCGAAGAGGTTGGAAGCGAGGCTTTTGCGGGCGGCACGGGCCTCTTGATCAGCACAGGTTATACCGCCATCGTAATCATTATTGCCCGCAAATTGGAGAAACGGTTCCATCTCCGGTGACCGGTTAAAAAAAGTTTCGTCATCTTTTCACTATTTCAACGCACTTTTTTTGAGCCGCTCTCTGCACTTCCTGTATTTGCGTTTCCAGCAACAATTTCAAACTGAATCTGGGGGAGTTATCCACTCTCAATTACGATTTCCCTGAAACCTTCTTGCCAGGGAAGTTAAATGATCCTTAGGTTAGGGACACCTGCGCAAAAGGACAATTTCCTTTTTTATATGGGAAGGTGTCAGTTCAGTCAAAGAGTCGTGAGGAAACCGTCACTCTCGCCCACAACAAAACACTTTAATTGAGGCGCAAATATAGAGAAAAAAACCGATGAAGGATGAAAAAAGAGGAAAATAATCCGAGTACAGAAATAAATACTAATAAGGGCATCTCTAAAAATTGACAACGACGCCGAATCGCCAATTCAAAGAAGCGTCTTTTGTTTTAGTAGGACAGGCTTTCCTGCCTGTCCGCACGGGCTGGAAAGCCCGTGCCACTGATTTAAGTAAATTTTGCACACGAGTCTATTTTCTGTGAAAACTAATTTTTAGAGATGCCCATAAATTAGAATAAATTTATCGTAATTACGAATTTTTTGTTTATTTATCAGGAATACCGAACTATACTCATTTCAATCGCTTTCTTCACCGAACTCCCGGTCCTGGTGGGCCGGGGGTTCACCCCTAACTCCCCCCAATCAGAACCCATTATCCTCTCTTACCTCTTCCATCCCCGCTAGAAAGTTGATGGATCAATCCATGTCATCAAACACGCCTGCGGCCAGACTTTTTCTGGCCGTCCGCGCTTCCTGATCCGCCCGCGCGATGCTCTGGTCGTAATCGTTATAATCCACAAACTTCAACACAGGTTCCATTTCCGGCGACCGTTTTAAAAACTGTTTTGCCATCACCTGAACGATGCGCCGGTATTTAGGGTGCCCGGCTTTTTGGGTACGCAGTTCCGTGAGGTGGCCCAGCTCTCTTAAGTTCATTCCCACATTCCAGCGGATGAAGTGATTGAACAGGGTGACATATTGGGCTTCCTCTTCCATGCCAGCGCGCTTGAGATCACCGTGCAGAGTTTCGCTCCGCTCAAAACATTCCTGAACGATTTTCTCTCTGCCGATTTCTATGATTTCCTCTGGAATAGAATATCCCAGCAAAACGCCAAGGTCCTGCCTTTGCTGGGTCAGCATTCGATGGCGCTGAAGGTCACGGTATTCTGCAAACCCTGCAACGATATCGAAGTTGATGGGATACCCGCTCTCCAGAGCTCGGCCCGGCCGGTCGCGTTTCGATTTCCGTTCCCCAAAATAAGTGGCGACAATTTCCTTGCGCTGGTCCTCGCTAAAAGTTTTTACGATCTGGCGTATCTGTTCGGTCGAGTGCTGAACGTGTGGGAAAATCATGCTGGTAAGAAGATGGATTGATGGCTCTTCCGGGCGGTCCTCCAGTAAAACCACTTCCGCGCTTTTCTCGATCGGAATCCCTGCAAACAACAGGCCGCAAAGCCGTCTCATGTTGCGGTGGTTGTCCGCCTGATACGTATTTTTGGCCGCCCGCTTAATAAACGTCGGAATCTGAGTATTGAGCGCCTCCTGGATGGACGCCGCCAGAGCGTGACCTTCCCCAAGCCCCTGGGTGAGCAATTTGGAAATCAGGCCGGAATAAAACCGGCCGTTGCCGACCAGGCCCATATTGGCCTGGGTGCAAGCCGGAAGGATACATCGGATCACGTCACAGGCGGCGCTGCGGATGGTGAACCCGTAGGCAATGCGGTGCGCCTTGCGCTCACCGTCATTCTCCAGTTCGTCCCAACCGGCTTTTTTTATGACTCCCGCCCGCTCCACTTCAATTTGAAACTTATTCTCGGTAAGACGCTTACGGAAAAGTTCCTGCATGGGTTCCACAAGACTGGCGTAAGTTTCAAAAAGAAACTCCATCGTCTCCACGAATTTATTTCCAAGGCCGGATTCAAGGATGCTTTGTGGGCGCACATAACGCCATTCGCCGTTTTTTTTCTGATCGTATAAAACGTAGCGCGTCGATTCCTCAATGGGGGAACCGCCGATACGACGGTCTTCGATGATCTTGGTCATCAGGTTGGAAACGTCTTCCAGGCAGAGCGGCGCAACTGCCAGCTCGGCAACGGAATCATCGCCGAATTTATTCACCACCCGGTCGATCAGTTCACTGCCTTTGACTTCATTGGGAGAGCCGTCGGCATTGAGAAACTCGCGCGCAATGGTTTCCTTTAATCCTGTAGGAGCGCGGCTGTAGCGTGCCAGAGCGGCGCCGATCACCTCAGGGTTGAGGTTTTTGAGCGCAAAGACCTTGGCGTCCACATCGGAAACGTAAGGCGCGAGAATCTCTTTCTCGCGGTCAGTCAGTTCGTCAGTTCTTTTCGGTTTCATCTACGGCATCCTTGGCGCATCGGAATCCTGTATCATTGAAGCGGACCTCAGGTCGGCTCCATCGGCGAAAGGCACTACGCAAAGCGTTGGGGTAATTGACCCAGGCCCCGCCCCGGACCCCTTTAAACTCTCCAGTGGCTGGGCCATGCGGATTTTTTTTGCGACCCAGACTGTAATATTTAAAATGGTACCAGTCGTCCACCCACTCCCAGACATTGCCGGCCATATCAAACACCCCGTAAATGGAGGCTCCTTGCGGATAGCTTCCCACATCGGTCATGGTAAACACACCCTGCCATTTTCTCTGAAAAGTGGCTCGGCCTTTTGGAGACGCTGACCCCCAAGGGTATATATTGCCTATGGATCCACGGGCGGCTTTTTCCCACTCCGCTTCCGATGGCAGGCGTTTGTTCCTCCAGCGGCAATACGTGTCGGCATCGTACCAGCTGACCTGCACCACCGGCTGGTTGCGGATGCTCGGCGGAAAAGAATTTCCTTCCCACAAATTACCCTCCCGACACTTTTCCGTCAGACAGGAATCGTCCAAAGCAGGCCGGTGCCCCGTGGCTTTGACAAACTCCAGATATTGAGTATTGGTCACCTCATACATATCGATCCAGTAACTGTCCAGAGTGATTTGCTTTTGCGGAAATTCATCCTCAAACCACCACAGTTCACAGGCATTATCCCATTTCCGGCACAATTCGAGGTACTCTTTGGTCTCATCAAACAGGGAACCTCTCTTGAATCCCCCCGCCTCGACTCTGACCATAAGGGAATAATCATCCGAACGGGAAACATCGGTCGATGGCGCAGCAAAAGCCGCCTGACCGGCGTGGAGCGCCAATGCAATAATAAATATCTGATTGAGAAAAAAAGACGAGAGACGAATGGACATCAAATCGGTTCGATCGTAGTACCGGCAAGCGTTGACGGCAAAGTGCTACAGCCCGTCTTCGGGATCTTCCCTGAACCGGACCATCTCTTTGCCATGAATATAAAACAGGGACAATCCGAGAATCATATTAACGGAATATATCCACGTGAACTTTGAATGGAACCGGTCGAATTGGATCTGCAGTTTCACATCCGTTGGATTGGCCTTTTTAAGCTGATCCACCCTGTGCATTTCCGGCCTGAGAAAACTGCCCATATAAATCGCCAGAACGATCATGATCGCCAAAACGACCTCCTTGGTATAAGCGCGTTTGGTGACCACAACACGCTGCAACCCGACCTTGCTGTATTTCTGCACCAGGAATTTGATAACTTCCGCCGTCAGCATCAACCCGATGCAGGTGTAAATGATATTGACGTTGTAGACGTCCATGACCTTGTTCATGATGGCACTGCCCATCAGGGGTTGATCCTTGAGGGTGATGCGAACCATGATCTCGACCAGGATGCCCAGAAGAAACATTCCCGCCACCCACAACGAAAGCGAGAACAGGTAGAACATGTTAAAAATATAGATCAGTTTTTTCAGGGAGTGCCTCCCGGTAAAAATTCATATTCAAAGATAACGCACCGCCCGCTCGAAAACCCATCGCGCGGTAACTTTTCCTGCGGGCGTGGCCCGCTCCCCGGGTAGCGGGGTTATCTACCTCCGGCAACCCGTTTGCGCAAGCCCTTGTAACTTTCCTCGATGTCGGCCTTTAGCTTGTTCTTGGCTTCAATGACCTCATTCGAGTCGCCGCCGAACCAGGACTTGACCGCCGGCCCCGGATTGTACCGGTTCACCGTGTTGAGAATGGACAAATAGATCACCCCATACATAAAAGCAAGGGTGTACATGACCACCGGAATGAACGACTTGATCCATTTTTTGTCCTTTTCGGTCCTGTGATCCCACAACCGGTACCACAAAGAGCCTTTTTTATCACTCATGATCCCTTCTCCGCTGGGCCTTTTAATTCATCAACATATAAAAATATCGGCAAGGAGGCATCGTATCAAAATATAAGAACGGAAACAAGAGTTGTGGCAATATGGGAAAATACCGGGCTTCACCCGCCCATAAACGCGAGAGCAGCACCAGTGAGGATCATCAGAAGCCCCGAAATGCGCCCACCCCTTCCGCCCAAAGGCAGAATTTTTTCCAGCAGAACGAATACTGTTATGCCAGCAATCCACAAAAGGTTCATCACGCCACCAACGAACAGCAAGCCCATCAACACCCAACAGCAGCCGAGACAATACGCGCCATGGGAAAGCCCCATTCGAAAGGCCCCTGTGGTTCCGTCGCGCCAATGGTTGCAAATAAAGTCCACGGGAGAACGGCATTGGGTGAGGCATTTATCTTTAATGGGAAGCCATTGATAAATACCTGCGGCGATCAAGAGCCCGGCGCCTAAACCCACGCTATTGGAAACCATCATGGGGGATAACAGCACGGCTTTCTCCAACCCCCATTGCGCGAAGACCGCAAACAGGCTGAAGATAACCCACATGGCGACATATCCTGATACAAATGCGCCAGTGGGAGCCACGGGCGTTCCCTGCGTAGCTGCTTTCCGAGCTACTGATGCATAGATCAAAACCGTGGGAGTGACGGAAGGCAACATCATGCCGATCATCATGATGGCCCACATCAGGAACATCATCAGGAAATAACGCAAGTCCCAGGCCTGCATTTGCATGGCGGCCATGCCACCATCCATAGATAGGGACATGTTTGCGTTAAGGGACAACAAGTAGAGCCAGGCGAGCAGGGTGACACCGCCAAGGGAAAGGACGATGGCCCAGAAATCACGTCGCGGCAATTGCCGGGCAGGTGGCATCAGATCATGTGCCGGTTAATTGGCGATGGATCACACCATCCTGATTCATATGCAGAATGTTGAAATGGCCGTGACTTTCATTCAGGTCCAGTTCAATCTGAGAGGTTACTTTGGAACTGCCAGACCCGACCTCCGCATAGGTGTATTCAAAACCCCGGGGCAGGTGAATTCCTTTTTTCATTTCCTCACCATTAAAGCGGTTTATTAACGGCGATCCTTTTGATTCAACCAGGCCTTCGATTTTTGTATGGGCGCGACGCGCATCGACATCGATACTCATTTCTATGGGCGCGTAGAGCGTTTCATGCACTTCGGACATGGTGCTGTTGAAAATAAAAAAATGCGTGGACCCAGGTTTGGTCGATTCGCCATGAGCAATTTTTCGAATGGCTTCGCGTTGTTCGGGGTTAGCGCGTTCGTCAATAATTACCTGTTGGCGTCCGTTGCCTTCAGAGACCTCGCCCGGCCATTTTACCAGCAGTACAAAACACAGCCCGTCCAAAGAAATATCATTAAAATACCCTTCTTCAATCATCACACTGTTGCTGGCCTCGCAAAACCCATGGGTCGTTTTCGAATAAAACTGGCAGGGGCATCCAAAGTCGCAGTTGCAGTTCGCAAATTGAGAACCACGAATCATCCATTGATCGGCCATATGACCTACCTCCTTAAAAAACGTTCTTTCAGAATAGTCAATCAGTATATAAAACTTCTGGATATTATTAAAGTCTCCCTTGCCTCATGTGTTATATTATCCCGTTTACCTAACAATTAACCTATTATAACTAAACGCATAATGGACGATTCCACTATCGAAATCCGACCTGTAGGCCGAATTTCTGTCACCGTTGAAATTCCCGCATCCAAAAGTTACACCAACCGGGCTCTCTTGATCGCCGCTTTGGCAGATGGCAAAAGCCGGCTGGAGCACCCCCTGTTCAGCGACGACACGCATTATATGAGCCAGGCTCTGATTGAGTTCGGCATTCCGGTGCAAAAAGAAGAGAACGCTTTTATCATCTCCGGCACCGGCGGAAAAATCAGGTCTCCCAAGAAAGAAATTTTTGTCGGCAATGCCGGAACCACCATGCGCTTTCTGACGACTTTTTCCACTCTGGCCCAGGGAACTGTGCATCTGACGGGCGATAAGCGCATGCAACAACGGCCCATCGGTGATCTGCTTTCCTGTCTGGAGCAAATGAAGATTCGGGCGGTGTCGGTAAAAGGCAATCTATGTCCCCCCCTTGAAATCCACGGTGGCAATGTGCCGGGGGGAGAAATTCAACTGGCGGGGGACAAGAGCAGTCAATACCTGACCTCGATCCTGCTTTCCGCCCCTTATTTCAAGAATGACACCACCATCGAGATCCTCGGAGATCTCACGTCCAAATCTTACGCCGACATCACTCTCGACATCATGAGGTCCTTCGGCGTTCATGTAGAAAATGAGAACTACCAACGCTTTCATGTCACGTCCGGTCAGTGTTATCGGGCGCAGGATTATCAGGTCGAGGCCGACTGGTCGAGTGCCTCGTATTTCCTTGCGGCGGCGGCGGTTACGGGAGGCGAGGTCACCCTCACAGGGCTGAACCCGGACAGCATTCAGGGCGACGCCGGGTTCCTCGATGTCCTGCAACAAATGGGGTGTAATGTCGAGAAATCCACAAAAAATATCCGTTTAAAAGGAAACCCTTTAAAGGCAATCACCATCAATATGAACAGCATGCCGGATGCGGTGCAGACTCTGGCGGTGACCGCTCTGTTTGCCGAGGGGGAAACGGTCATCAACGGAATTGCCAATCTGAAAATCAAGGAAACCGACCGCATTCAGGCTCTGGAAACGGAACTTTCCCGGTTAGGCGCCTCGGTAACGAGCGGCAATGATTTTCTAGCCATCCGGCCCAGTGAAAAATATTTCGGAGCGGAGATCGAAACTTACGAAGATCACCGCA
Organism: Nitrospinota bacterium; assembly: GCA_027619975.1. Lineage (NCBI taxonomy): Bacteria > Pseudomonadati > Nitrospinota > Nitrospinota bacterium. Next base: position 16,394 of record JAQCGX010000008.1, on the reverse strand, counting down.
TGGCCATGAGCTTTGCCGTTGCCGGTTTGAAAATTCCCGGCGTCAAAATCAAAAACCCAAAATGCGTGGAAAAATCATTCCCCGATTTTTTCGACCGCTTTGCAACCTTAAAATAATTCCTAATGAACGAGCCTACTTACACCAATCAACTCGTACACGAAAAGAGTCCCTACCTCCTCCAGCACGCGCACAACCCGGTGAACTGGTACGCCTGGGGGGAAGAGCCTTTTAAAATCGCCAGGGAAAAAAATATCCCGGTGCTGGTCTCAATCGGCTACGCCACCTGCCACTGGTGCCACGTCATGGAACGGGAATCGTTTGAAGACCCGGACCTGGCCCAGGTACTGAACAGCCATTTCATCAGCATCAAGGTGGATCGCGAAGAACGCCCGGACATCGACAGCATTTACATGCAGGCGGTGCAAAACCTGGGGCAACAGGGCGGCTGGCCGCTGAACGTATTTGTCACGCCGGACGGCATTCCTTTTTACGGAGGCACCTATTTCCCGCCGGAGGGCAAATTCAACCTGCCCTCTTTCGAGGATGTCCTGCGTTTTCTCACCAATACCTGGCAAAACGAATATGAAAAGGTGGAAAAGCAGGGCGCGGCCTTGATTCAGGCCATTCGCAATTCCTCCGCCAAGGAAACCAAAACGGGATCGCTCGATACGCTGGATTTCGACGGCGAGGACAAAGCGGCGGAACTCTTTGGTCGCCATTACGATACGCTGAACCACGGCTTTGCTTTTCAACAACAAAACAAGTTCCCAGCGTCGATGGGGCTCTCCCTGCTGTTGCGTCATTATCACCGAACCGGCGAGGCACACAGCCTGACGATGACAGAAAACACTTTGCGGGCCATGAAAAACGGCGGCATCTACGACCAGATCGGCGGTGGCCTGTCCCGCTACAGTACCGACTACAAATGGCTGGTGCCGCATTTTGAAAAAATGCTCTACGACAACGCCCTGTTTGTCAACGCGTTGATCGAAACCTATCAGGTGACCGGAAAACAGGATTTCGCAGATTACGCCAACGATGTCCTGCAATACATCGACCGCGACATGACGTCTGCCGAGGGCGCTTTCTTCAGCGCCGAAGATGCAGACAGCGAAGGGGTGGAGGGAAAATTTTACGTCTGGAGCCTGGAGGAAGTCGAAAAACTTCTGGGCCGTAAAACCGCCAGCATCGCCACCCCCTACTATGACGTGACCGCCAGAGGCAACTTCGAAGGCAAGAATATCCTCAATGTTAAACAAACCATCCCCGAACTGGCCAAGGAACTACGCATCGAAGAATCGACTGTCCGGGAGGAACTGGATAAGGCGCGCGAACAGTTGCTAGGGGTTCGCGGCAAACGCATCCGCCCCCTGCTGGATGACAAAGTCCTCACTTCCTGGAATGGACTGATGATCTCGGCGATGGCCAAAACCGGACGCATTCTGGACGATGCTTCGCGCATCGAAAAAGCGGAAAAAGCCATGCGCTTCATCCTCACCGAATTACGGCAACCGGATGGTAAGTTGTTGCGCCGCTACCGGGATGGCGAAGGACGGTACGACGGTTATCTGTTCGACTACACCTCGATCGCCGTCGCCTGTCTCGACCTTTATGAGGCCACTTATAACGGCGACTACATCCGCCATGCCCGCGACCTGATGCAACAGGTGGAGGAAAAATTTGCCTCGGAAGGCGCGTATTACGAAACCGCGAGCGATGCAGAAAATCTGATCGTCCGGCAAATCTCCGGTTATGACGGGGTCGAGCCTTCCGGCAACAGCAACGCCGCACTGGCCTTTTTGAAATTATCCGCTTTATTGGCCGACCCAACGCTTGCCGCCAACGCCGAAAAAATATTCACGTCCTTTCATGAGGATGTCATGGAATACGGCTTGAACTCGGCTTTCATGATGCAGGCCTTGCACCTCTATTTGGGAGGGTTGAAAGAAGTCGCCATCGTCGGCCCCCGCAACCATCCGTCCACCGAGGAGATGCTGAAAGTTATTCGTGGCGGATTTTTTCCCAACGCGGTGTTCGCCTTTTCTTATGCAGATGATGTCGACAAAACGGCTGTAAATATTCCTCTGCTTGCAGGGCGCAAGCTGGTGGACGGCAAGGCCACAGCCTATGTCTGCCGACAGGGAACCTGTCTGGCTCCCGTCACATCGGTCACGGAATTGATCAAACTGTTAGCTTACGAATAGAAGTTGTGGCCAGCGTGACGCTGGACCCAATATTGAATAGTGCTGAATTTTCATCCTGGCATTGTCTTCGGGGCTCGTGAGCGAAGCAAACGTCAGCCCCACGTTTCCTCCCCGCGTTGCGGGGTATAAAATCCACTGGTGGAAACAGAAGTTGTGGTAATATTCTCCATCTCTAAATTTCCCAAACCTTTGGGACCAAACAACTCAAAGCAACATGGATGATTTGCAACCATGAGAATAGACTTTATCGACCGACTGATCGACAACGCCCTGAGTGGGGAGGGCATCTCCCGTGCCGATGCCTTGGAAATGGGAACCTTGACTCACGAAGAACTGGATACCCTGTTTGAAGGTACCAACAAAATCCGCGAAGCCTTTAAGGGTCAGGATGTAAAAATCTGCTCCATCGTCAATGCCAAATCAGGAAAATGTGTGGAAGATTGCTCCTTTTGCGCACAATCCAGTAGTTTTGAAACCGATTCCCCTGAGTATGAATTGATGAGCGTCGATGAAATCGTCGCCGCCGCAAAGGAAGCAGAGGCGTTCGGTTCCAACGAGTTTTCCATTGTCACGTCAGGCACCGCAATGGATGACCGGCAGGAACTCGATAAAATCATCGAAGCCGTCAAGCGGATCAAAGCCGAGACCAACCTGGAAACCTGCTGTTCCATCGGGCTGATGGGTCTCGAGCATTTAAAGGAATTGAAGGCCGCCGGGCTGGACCGTTGTCATCACAACCTGGAAACCGCCGCCAGCCATTTCGATAAAATCGTCACCACGCATAGCTATGAAGATGAAATCCGCGCCGTAGAAAACGCCAAGGAAGCGGGATTGCAAGTTTGTGTTGGCGGTATTTTTGGAATGGGGGAAACCCACGCCCAACGAGTCGAGCTTGCTTTCGATATCAAAGCGCTGGGTACACAATCGTTTCCGATCAACTTTCTCAAGCCGATCGAGGGAACCGGGCTGGACCATTTACAGGTCATGGACCATTACGAAGCACTCGCAACCATCGCTCTCTTGAGGCTGATCCTTCCTAAAATGGATTTGTTTGTCTGCGGCGGACGCGAAGAAATATTCACCGATCGACAGGAAACACTTTTTGCGGCGGGCGCCAACGGAATTCTGGGAGGAAACTATCTCACCACCAAGGGCCAGGACCCCAAAAAAGATATTGAGATGATAGAAAGCCTGGGTCTGCGTCCGGTTTACGAATCGGCATAGATTTTCCAGAAAACCGGGGCTTCAGGAAGGAAACACCAGGCCCGCCGGAGAGAACCATCCGTACGAGCCTTTAAGATTGAGCAGGAAGTTCAGGACAACAGGTTTTCTTCGATGATTTTTTTGATCTCTGCTTTGGTCTTAACGCCTACAATTTGCTGAGCTACCTGACCGTCTTTAAAAAACAACAACGTAGGAATACCGCGAATTCCGTATTTGGTGGCCGTGGCAGGGTTGTCATCGACGTTTAATTTAGTCACCAGAATCTGATCTTCATACTCATTGGCAATTTCTTCCACCGTGGGAGCGAGCATTTTGCAAGGCTGGCACCATTCGGCCCAGAAATCCACAATGACGGGTTTGCCATTCTGAATCACTGACGTTTCAAATTCAGCGTCAGATACGGCCACGACTTTTCCGGATGACATATAAATCTCCTCCATTTATTTAAAAAAAATCAGACCGCTTTCAACCCGTTGCTGACCAAAGTCAGCAAATTTAAGGCTGAAATAGGGAAATACAACTTTCAAAGACAATTCTTCCAGCAATTGCTATACAATTCTGAATCGGATCCAACTGAAATATTGAAGTGGGAAACGAGGTGAATTATAACATAGGGCATTCTATATCATCAACTATAATACCCAGGGTTAAAGTTTGACGCAGGGCTCGAAAATAACGCTAATGAAGAAGATCACGGGATGGAGCACTAAATGACAGATATAATAAATTTTTTCGCTTACGCGGAATTGATGAACGAAGATTACTTCAGGAAGCAGGGATTGGACTATGTTGACAAGTTATCCGTCACCCTTTCAGGGCAGAGGGTCGTGTTTAATAAAATCCCCAGTGATGAAAACGCTCCTGAAGGATTGGGTTTATCCAATATAGAGCCTACCCCGGACAATGCGGGAATGGCTATCGGGATCATGTACGAAATGGATGACAAGTATCTTCCACGGTTGGATGAAATTCATCAGGCGCCTCAGGAATACCAACGCAAAGTCATGCGCTTCAACAAACACGATTTTGCCATGGTGAACGGTTTTCTTTACATTGCCCGCCCTGAAAAAATCAACCACAGTCTCAAACCCGATAAAGCCACGATGAAAATTCTTAGAAATGCGAAAAAAAGCGTCCCCATGCTGTATTTTTCCCGGCTCATGGGCACTAAAACCATTGATTGAAAATGAAAACATAGAGTGTAGAATTCAGGAGCCAAAAAAAGGATGCGAACAATGCTAGTCACTGAATTCTAAGTTCTCTCTATGTCTTTAGTCACGGCTCTCGTTAGAAAACCCGGCCCCGATTTCACCCATGCCCTGTCCCGCCACCCAAAAAAACACCAGATCGACACTCAACTCGCCTGCGAACAACATCTCAGCTATACAGAAGCTTTAAAGCAGGCGGGAGTGCAGGTCGTAGCTCTCGAACCCCTGGCCGATTTCCCGGACAGCCCTTTCGTTGAAGACACTGCCGTTATCTTCGAGCGCCAAGCGATCATCTGTTCGATGCAAGCAGAAACCCGGCGCGGAGAAACACCCTCCGTTGCCGAAGTGCTTAGAAATTACCGGACGATCCAGCATCTTGCGCCACCTGCCACCGTAGATGGCGGCGATGTTCTTGTAACCCCCGACACAGTGTTCGTCGGGCAGTCCAGCAGAACCAACAAAGAAGCCGTCGCAGCTCTTGCCGCTTTATGCGGAAAACTCTGCCTGCCGGTCGCTGTCAAACGCGGATTGCATTTGAAAAGTGCGGTGAGTTTTTTGGGCGGAAACCTTCTGGTCATCGACCCTGCCAGTGTCGATGCGTCCCCGTTCAAAAGTTTCGACTGGATCGAGGTGGAGGAAAAAGAACGCTACGCGACCAATTGCCTGCGGCTGGGAGAATTCGTGCTCATGCCTGCCGGATATCCTAAAGTTGCGAACCAAATCCGCAGTCACGGATTTAAAACTCTGGAACTGGAAATGAGCGAGTTTGAGAAAGCCGATGGCGCTATCACTTGTCTCAGCCTTATCATTCCCGAACAAATTGCTTAATTAAAAGAAAACCAGGGGCGGTGACTCCCCCTGGCTCTCAGCCATTAATTAATGGATTTAAACGGTCAATTCATACTCTTACTACCTTCATCCTTATCCTCATCCTTATCATTATCGCCTCCCTGCAAAGAAAGGGGGTTCATGCGATCTTCTTCTTCCTGCCTTAATCTTTCCTCGGCTTACTCTGGAGTCTCATCCTTATAGAGTTCGGAAGCCTCAGCATCACTTGGGATCTGGTCATCCTGAATCAATTCAAAATTCGGGTCTTCCTGGCCCTTGTCTGCCAATACCAGATTGACGGGGGAAATAATATAAAGCGAGAAAGCCAACAAGAAAGTTGTTAAAACAGAAACCGACTTTTTCATAATTTCATGATTCCTTTAAAATTTTTTGATGATATTAGAATACGTTGAACTCAGAGAAATCCCCCTGCCTGGATGCACCAATCAGGCAGTCTTGCTTTTCCTCCTTTCAGAGCGGCTCAATATCCTTACCTAACAAATCCCGAGTACCTTTGAAGACACCAGAACACACTAATTTCTTCGTAAAAGAAATTGACCAGAGAAAAAACGGGTGCGAATTAAATTACATGAACCCTTTGGAAAAATAGGATTGCTCTAATTTGTCGGTAACTGACATGCGGAGCACATGCCTGTTGAGATGCAGGTGAGAAGAAGAAAAGCCTCTTCTTAACTTGGCGTGAAAAACTATTTTAGAAGTTGGAAACATAAAAACTCAAAAAAGAATCCAAACGAAAACGAGTGGACGCTATCCACTATGCAATGTTATTCCTTGGCAAGAAAAAAACAAGAAATATTTTCGGGTTTAAATCACATTTCTATCATGGAAATCCTGTTTCCGAATCCTATCTTTTAGGTCAAGATTCAGAAAAACCGATTCCTATTCAATGGTTCCCAGTTGAGCCACATTCGCTAACCCGTCCTTGCCCAGCCCCCCCTCCTCTACCCTCTGGAGGGAAGGAGTTATAAATTCCCCTCCTTGCGAAGGAGGGGTCAGGGGAGGTCCAAGCGGTTTGTGATCACTCTGGCAATTCCTGTTTGAGCGGTGTTTCGTAGCCCACCAGCTCGACGTAGCCTTTGCCCTTGACCGGCTGGCCCTCAAGCGTGCCTTCGATGGAAACACTGCCTTCCCAGTACGACCCTGAAATGGAACGCAAATTGGTAAGCTCTTGATCGGCTAAATCCGGTTGGACGGTGAGTCGCGTTTTAGAATCGGCAAGTGTGATGATCCAACCTGCAGGATAAGTGGTTTGCGTTTTTTTACTGGTCCAGTCTCCCGTGACTTCGACCGAGAATTTATCTTTTTGCAGATGACGGGAAACGCCATCGGCTGCAATCAGCGTCCCGCTGGAAAATGGATCGACCCCGCCGTCCTTCTGGCGCAATTGATACAGCATGATCTCGGTGTCGTTATCGAGTTTCAGTGAAAACCAGTCCCAGCCCACCAGTTTCGGGTTCAGCGGGTCGCTGGAGAATTCCCGATCCATCCAGCTGGTTCCAGTGACCTGAACCTCTTTGCCTGCGATGAAGATTTTTCCAGTCGTCTGCATGCGCGGATAAGAAAAATAATGCGAGGCGTTTCCGGCCCGCTCACCCTTTCTGCTGATGCCGCCCTCCCCGTGAAAAACCATCGGCTTGCCAGGCATCAGTTTTAAATCCACCCCCGTCCCGGCTTCGATGGCTTGCAAGCGATGCGCCTCATTGCGCTCCGTGAGCACCCAGTCTTCGTTCCACACCAGAAACCGATCTGATTTGGCTCCGGCGTTATTCATCCCCTTGCGATTTATGCGCTCATAGAAATGAAATTTCCTGCCATCGATGTCGGAGACTGTCATGTGCGCGAAATAGACCTGATCCACTTTCCATTCGGAAGGGTTGACGATTTTTTTCGTCCCCTCGAGACCGACTCGGAAAAAAGTGACCTGGTAGCCAAAGCGCTGGCCCTCGGCAGATTCAAGGTTGCCGGTGTAATACCACCATTCGATGCGGAAATCGTCGTGAGAAAAATAGTCGCGCGGAAATTGATACTCATAACCGGGCAAAACCTTGCGAAATTGCGGCGGTTCCTCTGCGTGGGCTTCGGTCCAGCGGCTGAAAGCCAATAAAACCAGCAGGATTATTATTAATTTTGATTTTTTATCCGTCCGATGCATAAGATAGCTCAAGCTAATCACCAAGAATGCCGTCAATAATTAAGATAAGTAATGAAAAAAGTAACAGAGCTTTCCCGTGTTTGCAAATGAACCCACACTAAAGGTGCATGAGCTATGAGAGTCTTGATCACAGGTGCCGCTGGATTGTACGGCATCCATCTGGTAGACGCTCTGGTCCGCCGTCCAGATATCTCCAGCATCATTGGAGTGGACGATTTTTCGCGCCAGTTTTTCCAGGAAGATCCGTTCATCAAGTCGGAAGGGTTTGATAAAAAGTTCACCCTCATCCGCAAGAAATTTTACGATCTGACCATCGAGGAACTGGACGAGATGGATCTGGATGTGATCGTGCACCTGGCGGCGCATATCTCGATCCCCGAGTCGATGGAGCAGGCCAACGAATACTTCAAAAACAACGAGTGGGGAACCTTCCGCCTGATGCAGACCCTCGTCCGCACCAAGAGCTGGCCCCTGATTATTTACGCGTCCTCCCCTGAAGTGTACGGCAACCCCATCTACACGCCGATGGACATCAACCACCCCATGTTGCCGCGCAGTATTTACGCGGTCACCAAGCTGGCGGCGGAAAAACATTGCAAGGCCATGCACGAGTGGTATAAATACCCTGTTGTCGTGATTCGCAATTTCAATACCTTTGGCGAAAATCAGGACATCTCCGATCATTCCGGGGTCATCTCCAAATTTATTCGCGACGCCCTGAACAACCGGCCCATCATCATCCACGACAGCGGCGAGCAGACGCGCGATTTCCAATACGTCGAGGATGCGGTGCGTGCCTATTCGCTGGTCATCACCAAGGACAAACGGTTTTCCGGCGATGTATTCAACATCGGCACCAACAAACAAACCTCGATCAAGAATCTGGCTCACATGATCAAAGAACTCACCGGGTCCAGTTCAATCATCGACAATCAACCGGGCCGCTCAGCGGATTTGATGTCTCTGGAGGCCGATTATTCCATCATTCACCAAAAAACCGGATGGGAACCGAAGGTCAGTCTGCAAGACGGCCTCGAACGCACCATCAGGTGGTACAGGCAATTGATATGAAAGCTCTGGTTACAGGCGGTGCCGGGTTCATCGGCAGATGGCTGGTCAAAAAACTGCTGGAAGAAAATTTCGAGGTCTGGGTTCTCGATAACCTTGAAAACGGACTGGAAAGCAATCTCGCGGAATTTCATAATCATCCGTTGCTGAAAGGCATCGTTTACGAGGATGTGCTCAACCAGAAAGCGCTGCACTCGATCTTTCAATTCAAACCCGACATCGTCTACCATCTGGCCGCGCAGATCAACGTTCACGAAAGCCTGGAAATCCCGAGCAAGGCGTACGAGATAAACATCAAGGGTACCTACAACCTGCTGGAAGAATGCCGCGCGTTAGGGTCCAAGGTCATGCTCATGGGAACCTGCATGGTTTACGACATGGCGGGAAGCCACAAACCGATCAACGAAGACCATCCCCTCAAACCGACTTCTCCCTACGCCGCGTCCAAGCTGTCGGCGGAGATTCTGGCGCAGTCCTATTATTACAGCTACGGACTGCCGGTTGTAACCTGCCGTCCCTTCAACACCTATGGCCCCTATCAGAAATACAATCTGGAAGGCGGCGTGGTCTCTATTTTCGTCCGGCAGGTATTGAATGGAGAGGGCCTCGAAATTTTTGGCGATGGCACGCAAACCCGGGACCTGCTCTACGTGGAGGACTGCGTGGATTTTGTTTATGCCGCCTCGCGCTGTGAACAGGCGCTGGGGCAGGTGATCAACGCCGGTTCGGGAACCGACATTTCCATTCTCGACCTGGCCCGCATGATCTGCCCGGACGAAAATAAAATCAAATTGGTAGAACACCGTCACCCGCAATCCGAAATTCCCAAACTGCTGTGCGATTATTCCAAGGCCCGGTCGATGCTGGGCTGGGAACCTAAAGTCGACCTAAAATCCGGCATCGAAAAATTGAAAAAACAGCTTCAGGAAATATGCGTATTGGCGTAACCGGCGCCTCCGGCTTCATCGGCGGCCATTTGACGAACGCATTGCAAGCTCTCCCCGGTATCCACGTATCTGCCCTTGTCAGAACGCGGAAAAACTCTCCACCTACCCTAAAAGATCTAAAAAATTTCGTTGCCGATAAAGATGTAATTTATCATCTGGCCGGGGTCAACCGCGGATCGGATGAGGACATTCTGCAAGGAAATATTCTGGGGACACTGCATCTTTTGCTGGCCATCAAAACTCATGGCTCCCCGCAAACGCGAATCGTTTTCGCCTCCTCCTCGCAGGTGTATCAACAGGGAAAAGAAAATGACCTGATCAAGGAATCGCGTGCGACGGAACCGGAATCCCTGTATGGTGTCAGTAAAAAAACGGCGGAGGATTTAATCCGGTTATCGGGTTTGGATCACCTCATTCTAAGACTTTCCAACGTCTATGGTCCGGGTTGCCGCCCGAATTACAACTCGGTCATTGCCACCTTCTGCGACCGCACAGTGAGGGGTCTGCCCCTGATCATCGATGGTGATGGCAGGCAAGGTCGGGACTTCATTTTCATCGATGATGTGGTCCAGGCGATGATACTGGCAGGCACCGGGAAACAATTTAAAAAAAGAGCGGTTTACAATATCAGTTCCGGCAGGGTATCTTCATTGCGACAGGTGATTGGCAATATCAAACGCGCCGGAGAAAACGTGAACGTCGAATATCAGAAAACTGAGGGCGGATATTCCTATGGCTGTGACTCTTCCAGTTTTCAAAAAAACTACCAATGGAAACCCACAACTTCTTTAGCGGCGGGAATCAAAGATACCCTGCGCGGCTTCAGGGAAGGACGGAACTCATGAAAGGCATCCAGGTTCAGGATCTGGACAAGAAATCCGACGAAAGAGGCTGGCTGATCGAAGTGCTGGGCGATGAATTGCACGGGGAGAGCAAACCCTTCGGGCAAATCCACGTTTCCGTGGCCTATCCCGGAAAAGTCCGCGGCAACCATTATCACCAGCGAAAAACCGAATGGTTTTCCGTTCCCAGCGGCACGGGACTGCTCCTGCTCAAGGATCTGGCAACCGGCGAAGAGGAACAAATCCTCATGGGAGAAAATACGTTAAAAACGGTCAAGATCACCCCCGGCATCGTCCACGCCATCAAAAATAATGGTCGCAATGACATGGTGCTCATCGTCTACACCGATGAAACGTTCGACCCTGCCGACCCGGACACGTTTTACCAGAAAATACTGGAGTGAGCCAAAGGCGATCAGGTCACCTGACACAGCGGACTTCTAACAGGTTGCTGAAAAACTATTTTTGGGACCCTAAAATGTTAATTTCAAGTTTACTGTTAATTTAAGAAAACCAGTAGAACAGGCGACCTATCCTTAAAGTTTATGCGGAAGTGCGGAATTTAATTCCGCCTTTCCAGCCTGTGCGCACAGCCTGGAAAGGCTGTGCCACTTAAAAGCAAAAACCTGTAAAGCTTAACTCGCTGACGGATTTTTCTCTTTTTCAGCAACCTGCTAATTACACCTGCTCCAACATTTAAATGAATCCGGCTCCGCAATCATGAAAATAACTTTCCTGCTCCCTCACGTCCGGCTCAGCGGCGGCGTCAAGGCCCTGCTGGAGTATGCCAATCGAATTTACGCGATGGGCCACGAAGTGCATATTATTATTCCCGCTGAATCCCACAAATGGTACCGCTTCGGCAAAAAATTAAAGTCGCTGGGGCAACAACCAACTATTTTGAATCCGAAATCTATCGACTGGTTCGACAATCAAGTGCCGATCACCACCCTTCCCAGCAACAACGCCGGGTTTATCCCCCCTGCTGACGTCCTGATCGCCAGCGCATGGCAGACGGCGGAGTTTGCCGCCAAGCTCCCCAGAGAAACGGGTAAAAAAATTTACTTTATACAGCATTATGAAAGCCTGTGGATGCGGGATAAAAAACGCGCCGAACAAACATATCGTCTGCCTTTTCAAAAGATCGTCATTTCAAATTGGTTAAAACAAATTTTAGCGGACAACTTTCAACAGGAAGCTGAAGTTTTGGTCACCCCCGTTGACAGGAATCTTTTCTTCTGCAAAGAAAAAGTTTGGAACACGCCTCCCAGAGTCTGCCTGATGCACCACGACTATGACTGGAAAGGATACAAGGAAGGAATCGCCGCCATCAAACAAGTCCGGTCGCAGAACCGGAAGCTCGACCTGGTGGTTTTTGGCGAAAAAGTGAAAGACCCTCAGGAACTGTTTCGGGAAACAGGGTTCGAGTTTGAATACCATTACCGCCCAACGAGAGATCAAGTGGCTCGCATCCTTTCATCCTGCGACATCTATCTTTGCCCAAGCTGGCATGAGGGCCTTGGAATGCCGCCGATGGAAGCCATGGCTTGCCGCTGCGCCTTAGTAACAACAGATACCGGAGGTTGCAGAGATTATGCGATCCACGGAGAAACCGCCCTCGTATCTCCCCCCAAAGACATTGAGGCGCTGGCTGACAATTTGACCGCCGTCATTGACGATAAACAATTAATGACACGGCTTTCTGAAAACGGCGAAAAAAAAATCAGGGAACTCGACTGGGAAGAAAACTGCCAGCGCTTGATCAATTTATTTAAGTCCCATTAAAACTTTTTTACCAAGAACTCCCTTTGAACTGACATGAAAAAAGTTTCCGCCATCATCGTGAACTGGAATGGAAAAAATGAAACGGCGGACTGCATCCAATCGCTGTTGGATCAGGATTATTCCGATCTGGAAATCATCGTCAGCGACAACGGATCGACCGACGGGTCCATTGACTTTTTGCGGGAACGGTTTTCATCATCGATCCGCCTGTTGGAGAATGGCAGGAATCTCGGCTTTGGCACGGCGGTCAACCGCGGCCTGGAAGAAGCTTCAGGGGAATATCTCATTTTCCTGAATAACGACCTGGTCCTCGAATCTGCGAGCATCGGCAAACTGGTTGAGCTTCTAGAATCGAATGACGAAATCGGAGCCGCCGTTCCCAAAATCCTTTATTACGAAAAACGCAACACCTTCAATTCCTTCGGCGTCGGGATTCACTTCACCGGAATCGCCTGCCCCGACAAAATAGACCAAATTGATGATCAAGAATTGAACCGGACCGAAACCGCCTGTGGCGGCATCTTCATGTTTCCTCGCAAGGTATACGAAACCGTCGGCGGGTTCGATGAAGATCTTTTTCTTTACCACGAAGATCACGATTTATCCTGGCGCATACGGCTGGCGGGTTGGAAAATCATGGCCACACCTGAAGCGGTTCTTTACCACCATTACAAGTTTAATAAAGGCATCCGAAAATTTTATTACTCAGAAAAAAACCGGCTGCACATTCTGATAAAAAACCTTGAGTGGAAGACACTCGTCCTGATCCTTCCCGCCCTGTTGATTATAGAATCCGCCCAATGGGTCCATGCGATCCTGCACGGGTGGTTGCATTTGAAACTAAAAAGCTATTTTGAATTGATAGCGCTTCTGCCCCGCATCCTCAAAAAAAGAAAAATAATACAAACCCTCCGGAGGGTTCCTGACAGGGAAATCATCAGGCTTTACCGGGGCCAGCTGGCGGTGGCCGGAATGAATGATCCACTGATGAAATATTTATTGAGCCCGGTTCTTAACGCATACTGGGCTTGCGTTCGGGGCTGGATATAGAATAGCAATTAACTTTTTCAGAATCTTTTTATATTGACAACCGAAGACATATCTGCAATTTTTTGACTACGATTCATTCAACCACCCTTAATAAATAAGGAATCCACATGGCTTACGAGAATTTTCCCAATTATGTCGAAGAAACTGAAGGAATAAAGTATTACTGCACCTGCGGTGAGTCCGCAAATAAACCCTATTGTGATGGCTCGCATGAAACCAAGGGAACGGGGAAATCCCCCAAGGAACATGTGATGCAAGAAGCCAAACGGGTAGCCATCTGCGACTGCGGCCATACCAGCAAGTCGCCTTTCTGCGACGGGTCTCACTCGAAATTGTAAAACTTATTTTCATCGAGGATCTACACCTGTCTTCTGCTAGTCACTCATATTCAGCCGCCACCGGTGCTCTGGCCCCTTTTTAAAGAGGGAAGCTTTTATACAAAAGCGAGTTACATTATAGATATTGTTCGTATTTTATATAACTGGAATAGTTGCGGGTACTCATTTCCCGTTTTCTTTCCGACTTTTTTGCATTCGATAATAGAAGAGCATTTCGGAAGGTGGGAATGCTTCTGCACAAGCTATTCAAAAACGTTATATACAGAGAATCTCGGTAACAGTGGAAAAATTCTTTCAATGTCTTGGCGGCCAAAGCGGCGTCTTTGAAATTGCCCGCCCTTGCTGAAATTTTTCCTTGCTGGACCAGCATTCCCCGCAAACGTTTTTTAAGTAGTCTCTCAGCGGATTGAATAACAGTGGGGTCAAGCCCTTTGTAGCTGGTCAGATTTTTCAACATCTTGTGCCAGGGGAGCCAGGTGTAGCGGCTTTGGCTTTGACCTGAAAAGCTGGTGGTATCGAAGCGAAAGATAACACCCGGGTTAAGATTGATGACAAACGGGAACCGGGAAACTGCCCGGAAGGTATAATCCCAGTCCGAGACCTCGGCTGTTTCCCGATCAAGCAACCCCACCTCTGCGATTGCCTTGCTCCGATATATTGCGCCTCCAAAGATCGATGGGTCTTTTATACATGCCGGTAACCCCTCCTCGGTGGTATAAAATCCAGAACGCCAAGCGTTAGATGGACTCACCGTATGAATTTTCCCCTCGTCAGTCATAAAAATTACCTGCTGGGCACAAAATAGGGCTTGAGGATTTTTCTCAAGGTCTTGAACGGCTGTCTCGAGAAAGTTTGGAAGAAAAAGATTGTCATCGGACAATACAGTCCACAGTGGCGTATCCACACGGGCTATACCAAAATTCACATTATCAAGGAACCAGCCCATGTTTTTTTCATGAGAGTGGAAATGGATCCGTGAATCGGTCTTAGCAAATTCCGAGACAACCTTTTCTGTTTCGTCTCCAGAAGCGTCATCGTAAACCCGGATCTTAAAATGAGGGTAGGTCTGATTGAGAACACTCTTAATGGCGCGCTTCAATAAATGAGGCCGGCGATAGGTGGTGAGAACAATGGTGATTTTTGGATTGGGGCTGTTGTTCAATGATGTACTCCATTCAAAAGAGTAACCTGCTTTTACTCCTACTTAGAACCTCCATGAACCCGAACTCTCTTCAGATTTCAATTTGCACATCAGGTAGGACGTAATGATATGGTCCAAAATCATGTGGGCGTCTTCGACAGGTCCATATTCCCCTTTAGGTGTTTGTAAATGAACAACGTGATCAGCAAATTTCCCCAGTTCGCCTCCATCGAAGCCCACCAGGGCCACGGCAACCCCTCCCCGTTCTTTTGCCAGTTTCACCGCGTTGACCACGTTTTGACTATTCCCGCTGGCAGAGATCCCCACCAGCACATCTCCTTCACCAAAAAGAAATTTCATCTGTTTGGTAAAAATCGATTCATAACCACAGTCATTTCCCGCAGCTGTAATAAAGGACGTATTGTCAGTCAGACTCAGGGTTCGGAACCCTTCACAATTGGCTTTATTGCCAACTTCGGCAAGGTCCTGGGAAAAGTGAGATGCCGTTGCGGCACTGCCGCCGTTGCCGACAAAATAAATGGTCTTTCCATTTTTCCTGGCTTGCAAAAACACCTCTACCACTTTTTCGACAGACTTGCCGTCTAACCGATCCAACAATTTATGCAAATAATCGACATAGGAGTGGTAGTAATCGTTCAACCCTCCTGATTGTTCCAAAATCTTTGACAAATGCGTATCCATTTCGCAATTATTTTTGATCCCAAAAAACTGGGAAGTAAGGTTTTAAAATGATTTAATCATAATGACTTTCACATTGATTAAATCCTAACATTCTATACTTCATGTAGTATGTAACATTTTTAAGCTTGAGATTCTACTGCGGATCTCCATTCCATGGAGGGTCGATCATCAGAAGGAAAAAATCAATTATCCTGAAGTATTTTAATTTTTGAAATTGGAGAAAAAATAATCATTCCTTACCCCAACTCCGAAAAGGACTCGCCGAATATATTCTTGACTATTGGCTGAACAATCCATAGAATTTTCAAAATATTGCATTAACCTGGCCGCTTTTTATCTCGGAATATCCACTTCAGTTTCTTCTGGCTCCCCCCTTGGGCACATGACGATGGTTCCACTATTCGACCGCAATTCCCTGAAAATTCAGTCTCTCGAAAAACGAGACCACGACCTGGACCTTCAAACGATCCGCTCTTTGGAAGAAAGTGCTTCCCCGGATTTAAAAAAACAATTTCGCCCGGTCGCCGAGGACATCGTCCAAGCCAGGAAACATAAGCGTTCCATCATCCTGATGATGGGAGGTCACGTGATCCGTTCCGGTGTGCAACACTACCTGATTGACTTAATGAGACGGGGGTATATCGGAGGCCTGGCCATGAACGGTGCAGGGATCATCCACGATTATGAACTCTCCCTGATCGGGGCCACGACAGAAAGTGTCGCCCGCTATATTAAAAACGGAGAATTCGGGTTGTGGCAGGAGACGGGGAAATTAAACGATATCATCAACCAGTCCTATGCCGATGATCCTAAGACCGGAATGGGGGAAGCCATCGGCCGAGCCATCCATGAGGGAGACTACCCGCACAAAGATATCAGTCTTT
>JAQCGX010000007.1 GCA_027619975.1 Nitrospinota bacterium | reverse complement strand
TGGAACAGGCGACCTGCCCTTAAAGGTTATACGGAAGTGCGGAATTTAATTCCGCCTTTCCAGCCTGTTCGCACGGGCTAGAAAGCCCGTGCCACCAATATAAGAAATCCTTGTACAGTGTTCGATTTCCTGTAATAAACTAATTTTTAGAGATGCCCTTAAATAACAAGGAGCCGCTCAAGACCTCGCATCAACCCAACGCGATCCGAGCACCGATTTGGGTGGTCAATCATCCTGGCTTTTAAGAGGATTAGGATCAGCCAGTTTTTCCTTTTGCGCCTCGACGGCTTCTCTTAAGGAACGGATTTCTTTTTCCATTTTCGGCAATCTGTCCAACATGCATTCTATCGCCTGAGCAACAGGGTCCGGAAACGATTCCTGACTATCCTCACTCTCAAGGTCCGCAGAAATTCCGGAAAATACCACCCGACCAGGCACCCCGATGACTGTGGAATATTCAGGCACATTCTGAAGCACAACGGAACCCGACCCGATTTTGGTATTTTTCCCAATCGTTAACGGTCCCAACACCTGGGCTCCGGCGCCGATCACCACATTATCTTCAATGGTCGGGTGCCGCTTGCCCTTCTTCATACTCAGCCCGCCAAGGGTGACCCCATGGTAAATAAAAACGTTGTCGCCAATTTCAGAGGTTTCTCCAATCACCACCCCCATTCCATGGTCGATAAAAAATCGACGTCCGATTTTCGCGGCGGGGTGAATTTCAATTCCGGTCAACCAACGGAAAAAAAAGGAGAGAATCCGTCCGGTAAATTTTAAGTCCTGGTTCCACAACCAATGAGAAATCCTGTGGGCAATGAGAGCATGAACTCCAGGATAGCAAAACAGAACTTCCCAAAAATTTCTTGCGGAGGGGTCTTTTTCCAATGCCACCTGAACATCTTCTTTAATCTGCTTCAGCATACTGTCTCAAATCAGGTTCGTCCCACAATTAACTAATTGTAAAACATATTATATAAGGACAGCAGAGAGTTTCCAACCGCAAACACCAAACAGATCAAAATAGTCCCTTGTGTTTTATCGGTGGCCCAAAATTTATTAATTTTTAATTCCCTGTTACAAAGAAAAATCAGCCCCCTTCAGGGTCAAGGAAGAAACCATGCCATGAAAGACAGTTGAATAGGATGAGAATGAAAAAAAAGGGGCGATCCTAAAAAGGATTGCCCCTCAAAAGAGCTTTAATAGCCAAGAAACTACATGCACATCTGATAGAGGCTAGTAAACTTATCGCACAGTGATATTTTTTTAGCCTTGGGGAGCAGAAACTCCGGCTAGTTGATTACCCGGTGACCTCGACCAACCATGCAATTTTTATATGCTCGTTTATAATTGTCTTCAGCGCCAAGTTTCTGATTGGCCCCACCGCCAACACCACCTGCTGCCGCACCAATCATGGCTCCCTTCCCCGGAGAGCCAACCGCAGCGCCAAGGACCGCGCCCGCGACAGCGCCGATCGCACCACCGACCAAGGCTCCCTTACCGGCCTCTTTTGCCGTATCGCCTGAAGCACTTTGCGCCAACTGTCTACATTCTACCGTGTCGCGCTCAATATTTGCCGCATTCGTATCCCCATAAGGGTCTACGGTCGGACGCCAGTCGCCTTGGCTGGCACCCGGTCAATGCCATTGCACTCACTAAAATTACCGCCATAATTTCCTTAACCATTTTTGCAACTCCTTCTTTTTCTATTTAACAACTTGGCCCCAGATAACATTTTGCAAGGAAATCCAACAACCTTCAAATGACGTTGTGACCACGGTTACGCATACAATTAATAAAAGCCTGTTTGTATTGCTCATCAGCCCCAACTCCCTGACTTACCATGCCACCGACGCCACCTGCCGCCGCTCCAATCGCAGCACCCGGACCAGGAGAACCCACGACGGCACCGATTGCCGCACCTGCCGCCGCACCCGTGGCTCCACCGACCAAAGCACCTTTTCCAACTTCTTGAACAGGGTTTCCCGATGCATGTCTAGCCAATGTTTGACACTCTATTTGGTCCCTCTGAATGTTCGCGACATTAGGATCGCCATAGGGGTCCACGGTAGGTGTCCAACCTGAATGATAAGCACAACCGGAAAACACCACCGCTAAAATAAAGATAATAGATATCGTTGTTTTTCTCATCATCCTCCCCCCCTTCAACTCGCAAGTTGACTTCCAGGAAACTATGGAACCAAGTCCTCACGTCCTTCGATTCTTAAATAAAACGAACCCCTCATTTACTTGGGTTGTTCATTGAAATTATTCTACAAACAACATACTGAACATATATATGTTAATGCAAATCTGCGAGTAAAACTAACATTAAATTTACGGGTAGTTGTGACTGATGTCACAAACTTTGCGGGCTGAATTTCAACCCTTTACGCACTGACCTTCCCCGCTATTTGTGGACAATTAATTAAGCCGTATTCTTTTTTCAAAGTCTACCGGGCTGAGACAGCCGAGATAGGAATGGCGACGTTGCTGATTTTAAAACATTTCGATGTAATTAAAAATGTCCGTCTATACCTCTCCCTGCTAGGTTAGGGAAAGCACTCAGCTTGCATCAAGTGAAATTGTAGGCAAAGCATCCGCTGGAACAGCGCACCATATAATGAGGGCAGGTTTTACAGGGTTCTTTAGGCGTGGTGTCCTCAAAAACGTGGCTGAGGAATTTGGTGTGCATTTTGGTGACGGCAAGTTCGTTGACTTGTTTGAAATCTTTCACATTTCCCATTTTAAAATTATGGAAGGGGAAACAATTGAAACAATCGCCTTTCGGATCGATGTCCATCGGGCTGTCGTCGGCACAACCAAAATAAAAATCCTTGTCCCAGTCCTTCATCGCCGGAACCGGCTGACTTCCATGATAAAAAAATCGCTCCACGAGAGAGGTCTCCTCTTCCTGAATCTCATCTAAGAAGCAAGGCGGGAAGGAGCAGTCGAAGCGGAAACACATCTGCGGAAAATCTTTAAGAAGCTCTATCATCAAGCGACCCATTTTGGGATAATCGCGAATCGGCAGGGTGATATTGCCCTGCTCTCCGACAATGGGGAACGCCGGACTGACGCGGATTTTATACTTCTGTCCCGGCGGCAACCCCAGGTTCTGATAAATATCGTCGATTTCCTGGCACTGTTTGTACAGGTCCTGTTTGATCGAATACAGATTCAGGCTGAACATGAGGCTGTAGCCGTCCTTGCTCAATATGGCTTCGGCCACTTCACGGCAACGGCGATGGTTCTTTTCAGTGGTGTTTTCCATCGTTTGCCAGTTCAGAAGGACGGAGAAATGGACCTGGCGGTCGATACTTCCTCCCTTGCCCACGGTCTTGAGCAAAAGGTCGAAGGCTTTATCGGGCATGATGCCATTGGTAAAGATGCCAAGAAATGAAAAGGGCATCATATTATCCAACGTGCTGGATAGTATATCGGTGAAGCGAGGATGCAGCGTAGGTTCCCCACCCATGAAATTGATCAGCGTGGCGTTTTTAACTCGCGGCAAAACATCATTTATATAAAAATCATAATCCATGGACTTGTCCGGGGTGTGCACGGCCTCTTCCATGTATTCATCGGCAAAGCAATAGTTGCATTTTAAATTGCAATAACTATTCAGAATAATATTCATTCACTTATTCCCCCGGGCTCATGGCCCAAATTAAACGATGCTCATAGCCCTTGTGGGATCGGAATCGAGTTCAATTTTCAGACTGGCAAACTTAGGCATCATTATATCGGGTTTTCTTAAAACAGGTCAGTTTTATACAGATTTCGGCAGAGGGATGAATGCATAGGAAGCAAAAATTGGGAATGGGAAGAAAGGATCGGGGTATTCATAAACATTGATTTAAAATAGGTTGAAATCGATTGCCAATCCAGTCAAAATACAGCATCAACATAAAACCTGCATAGAAATAGAGAGTCCAATGTTAGCTTTTGCCAAAGATATTTCTCAAACTGATTTGAAGCACCCGGAAGAAGATAAAAACTCCGAATTACAGCAGTACATGGACTACCAGCGCAAGTTGAATCATGAGCGCATCATTTACCACGCACTGGACCGGGCCAAAACCGCTCTGCAAGAGAACATTCAGGAAGCACTGGGGGACAACGAAAAATTGGCTCCGTATCTGCAAGAAACATTTCCCTTCAGTCAAAAATTTGCCAATGCAGACACCCTCATGCTCATGTTGCGCAAACTGGTGAACGGACACAATTCCGGCAACAACTGGTACCGCATGAATGCCTATTACTACGCCCTGGTTTATGATTGCTTAAAGAATTTCACTGATTTTTATAACCAGCAGGTGCTTTCATCTCCAGAAAAACAAGCCGAATATGATATTTCAGGGGGAATGGAAATTGATTTTGACGACTGGGTAAACCTGTATTTTCCCGACCTGGATTTCCACATTGGTAAAAAACTGGAAGCCTCTCATTACCCTTTCTCCAAGCGAAACCAAGCCATTCAACAAGATCTCAATAAGGAAATGGCAAACGGCAAATCATTTGAGGAAGCTTTGCAGGCCGTTAAGGAAGAATATGAAATTGACGACATCTCCATCAAGGTCCTGCTGAATACGAAAGCCAGTCAAAAGGATTTGGAGCTGTTTTACACGTCCGTTGAAAACCCGATCTACGAATACCTGAATCCGGTCCAGGAAGGACAGTGGGGCGTCATGGACGGAGAATCTCTACTCAACCACGCGTATTTTTTAGGGTCGGAATTGAAAGTCTGGACCTGGAGGAAGCGCGAAGATGTCGAATTAGTTATGGATGAAATCGCAAAACAAAGTAAGAAATAGTCCCAGCCTTTCTGGGGACCGACCCCTGGGAAATGTTTTTTCCGATTGAGAATTCATGTCACGATTTCAAAAACACATCTTCATCTGCAACAACCAAAGAAAAACCGATGACCCCAGAGGCTGTTGTGCCTCACGCGGCTCCCTCGATTTACTGGACTACGCCAAAGGCCGGGTGCAGGAAATGGGGCTGAAAGGCAAAGTCCGCATCAACAAAGCCGGATGCCTGGACGCCTGTCAATACGGACCCGCTCTGGTCGTTTACCCCGACGACGTCTGGTATTCGCCCCAAACCCAAGAAGACATGGAAGAGATCCTTCGGGAACACGTTCAAAACGATCGCATCGTCGAGCGGCTGGTCATTCCATTTAAGAAAAAGGTCAACTGATTCTCTCCTCAAACACAATTCTTTACCCCGTCTCTACAAGGTCTATAGCCTGCACGCGGACGCGCGCCGTGCCATTTTTGTAAAAACCCAGTTTTTTTGCGGCGGCGGCGCTGAGGTCGATGATTCGATCGCCTGATCGGGCATTGTGGATACTGGGAAAAGGCCCCCGGTCGTTCACCCTCACGATAACGGAACTCCCGTTATCCAAATTGGTCACCATCACGTTGGTGGGAAGCGGCAACAGTTTATGGGCGGCGGACAAGCCATTCGGATTGAAGGCTTCGCCATTGGCTGTCATGTGGCCGTCTTTTTGACGGAGGGTTTCTTGCCCATACCAGGAGGCGACGCCCTCCTGCTCATAATTCTGGGCGCTGGCAACGGTCATGGGATGATATCTTTTTCCCTTCACCGTATAAGGAGAGTTCTTCACCCTCCCTTGCCGAATCGCCTCCTTCACCGGCAGACCGTCGATTTCTTCGATTTCAGGATTCGTCAATTCCCAACTGAGCGGGGCTTTGGCCACATTGAAGGAAAATTCGCCTACCTTATAAACCAGCTTCGTCGTCCCCTTGGTAAATTTATAGACCCCGGTCACCGCCCACAGGGTTCCATTGACGGTTCCTTTACCCACACGGTAAGTTTTCTTGATGGCTGAACATCCAGCAAAAAATAGGACGAAACCGCAAACCATTAATAATAGGCGAAGCCAGTTTTTCATAAAGGGAGGACACCGAACCGTTAAATATTTGTTTTTACTTATCTAATGTATTTTAACAAATTCGCGGTGGGATTGAAATTTTGTTGCGGATGTGGGAGGAGAAAATACTATGAAGTTGAATACGTACCCGACCAGAAAATCAGCGGGCTAATTTATCGATAGTTTCGGTGATGTTTTCATAAACGCCTTCGAGGCGGGCGCCGCTTTTGATGATCTTATGAAAATCATCGCGGAATTGATCACTTGCATTGTTGACCCGGTTCAACTCCCCCTTCAAAAACAACAGGGAATTATTAACTTCTGCGATCCGGCTCACCAGCAGTTCGATGTATTGGTCTTTGAGCTTGATTTGAGTGGGACTTTTCAGTTTGCTGAACAACTCCCCATTTAACCGGAGAATACTGGCTTTGTCCTTGGCGATGACATTGGTGGGACGGGCCTTCCTGTTCATGAAGGAAATTTCTCCAAAAACCGCCCCCGGTTTCAGAGTGGCAATCATCAGGTCGGGGTTCTTATTATTTGTCAAAAAAACCTCTCCCTTGAGAAGAATGTAAGTGGAAAAATCCAAATCTCCCTGCTCAATGATGACGCTGCCAGGATCGCAATCGAGGACGTAATTATCGGAAGAGGCAAACTCTTTTTTTTCCTCTGGATCAAATATATCAAAGAATGGAATTCCATCTAACACCTTAATTAAATGTAATTTAGTCTTTGGAACCTGTTTGTGCAGACCCATGATTTTCCCTCTAAAATATTAATTTAATATTATTTATATAAGGTTAGCAGAATTTTATCGGAATGCAAGATATTTTTAATTTACAGTGAATGTTTTTATCTAATGTGATTTTTTTCAGAGGTTTTGGTCTAGGAAGCGGGGATCTCATCGGCCTGAAGGTGGTAAAGCTTGTGGTACACCCCTTTTTGCTTCAAAAGTTCCCTTTGTGAACCGTATTCAATGATTTCTCCCTTTTTAATGACCAGGATTTTATCGACGTGCTTGAGGGTGGATAACCGGTGGGCGATGATGATCGAAGTCCGGCCTTTGATCAGCTCTCGGGTAGCATTTTGAATATGGCGTTCGGTTTCGGTATCGACGCTGGATGTGGCTTCATCGAGCACCAGAATCCGGGGGTCCACTGCCAAAGCACGGGCAAAGGAAAGCAATTGCTTTTGGCCGAGAGAAAGGTTGCTTCCCCCTTCACTAATGTCCTGAAGGTATTTCAAGGGGAGATTGTCGATGAAATGATGCGAATGGACCGCCTGAGCAATGGTTTCCGCAGCACCCTGCTCCAGGTTCGGGCTTCCCAGGCGGATATTTTCCAGGATATTGCCGGAAAATAAAAAGACATCCTGCTGGACCTGGGCAATATGCCGGCGCAATTCATATTTATCCATTTCCTGAATGGGAACCCCATCCACCCGTATTTCTCCCTTCTGGATATCGTAAAACCGGCACAGGGTATTGACAATGGTGGACTTGCCCGATCCGGTGGCGCCGACAATGGCCAGGCTCTCCCCTGCCCGGATGGAAAAGGAAATATCTTTCAGTACATAGTCGTCGTTTTTATAGGCGAACCACACGTTTTTAAATTCCACCGCTCCATTAAGACCACTTGCGGAAGAAACGGGTAGGCTGGGGTTCTTTATTTCCTCTGGAGTGTCGAGAAGTTCAAACACCCGCTCAGAAGAAGCCATTGCGGTTTGGATGATATTGAATTTTTCCGCCAGGTCGCGAATGGGTTCAAAAAATTTCTGCAAGTACTGGAGAAAAGCCACAAGCACCCCCAGTTGAATTTCATCCTGCACAAACCTGCCGCCGCCATACCAGATGACCAACCCGATCCCCAGAGCGCTGAACAGGTCGATAGAGGGAAGATAAACCGAATTGTAATGCAAAGACCTCAGGTCTTCCCTGAGTTTATCGGCGTTAATACCCTCAAATCGTTGGTAATGTTGCCTCTCCCTGTTGAATATTTGCACCGTCGCCATGCCGGACAAATTTTCCTCCAGAAAGGTGTTCAGCCCGGTGACGTGCGCCCGGTTCTTACGAAGGGCGTCCCGCGCCCGCGTGCGATACGCCTGGGTCGCCAGATACAATAAAGGGAACACAAGACAGACCACCAACGTCAACCGCCAGTCCAGATAAAACATGACACAAAAGATTCCCACCAGCGTGAACAGGTCGTTGAAAATCAGGATGAGCCCGGAGGTAAGCATTTCATTGAGCACTTCCACGTCATTGACAACCCGGGTGACCATTTTGCCGATGGGATTCTTGTCGAAAAAACTGAAGGACATTTTGTGCAGGTGAGCAAAAACCTGGGTCCGCATGTCGTACATCACCTTCTGCCCGATGAACTGCATCAGATAAGTCTGAAAAAACTGGCACACAAAGGCCGTTACCATGATACCCAGGTACATGAGCGCAATGGCATCCAGACCTTGCACCCGGGACACCTTGATATAGTCGTCAATAACAATCTTGGTGAAGTAAGGCCCGGCCAGATTCAGCACGGAAACCGAAAATAAAAAGAAGATGGCAACGGCAACTAGAATGCGGTAGGGCCTGAGATAAAAAACGATCCTCTTAAATAACGCCTTGTCCTGATAACGGTCCTCCAGGTTTTCGGAAAACGTTGCGCTCATTGCAGGGTGATTTCCATTTGCTGGGCCAGCGCCTGATTCGTGAACATTGTCGAATAAATTCCCCGCTTGGCCAATAGCTCGGAATGCGTCCCGCGTTCCACAATTTTACCGTCATCCATGAGAATGATCTGGTCTGCCTGACGGGCGATAGATAAACGATGGGTGATGATCACAGTCGTGACCTCGCGGATCGTTTGCTTGATTTGTTTAAGAATAAACGCTTCGGTTTCTGCATCGAGGCTGGAGAACGCATCGTCGAGAACCAACAATTTTGGATGTTTCAATAAAGCCCTCGCCAGGGCGATCCGCTGTTTTTGCCCGCCTGATAAAGACACGCCCCGCTCTCCGACAATGGTTTCCAGCCCCTCGGGAAACCGATCAAAGTCCGCTTCCAATCCAGCGTTTCTAACAGCCTCGTCAATTTCCTCCTGAGTGGCCTCCTCATTTCCAAGAAGAATGTTGTCGCGTATCGACAGGGAAAATAAAAACGGCTGCTGATCCACATAGCCGATGTTTTTACGAAGATGTGACAGAGAAATTTTCTGGATCGGTTGGCCATCAATACAAAGACTTCCAACATTGCCTTCCAAAATACGCGGCAGCATTTGTGCGAGCGTGCTTTTTCCCGAGCCGATCTTTCCCACAATGACCAGGGTCTGTCCTTTTGGTATCGTCAAGTCGATTCCTGTCAATGCCGCCGAGGCGCTTCCCGGATAACTGAAGCCGAAATTTTTAAATTCAATCTCCCCCGACATTTGAAAAAAATCCTCCGTCCCCTCTGTGATGGCCGGTTGGGATGCAAATATCTCCTGGATACGCCCCATGGCGGACTGGCCTTTTTGCGTTAAATTGATCATATAACCAATCCCCATCATCGGCCACGACAACATCATCAGGTAACCGTTGAAAGCGACAAACGAACCCAGGCTCATTTCCTCGCCGATGACCGCTTTTGCGCCCAACCAAAGAGAGATCATCGACGCCACCCCCAGGGTAAATACCAGAGAAGGCGTGAAGATGCCGAACAATTTGGTGATCTGAAGATTTTTCTGAATGTATTCCCGGTTCAATGCATCAAATTTTATTTTTTCGTTCTCCTCCTGAGCAAAGGCATGCAGTACACGGATTCCCGCCAGGTTTTCTTGAACGCGGGCGGTCATGGTTGCCAGATGCTCCTGCACCGCCTGATGACGTTTGCTGATCTCTTTAATGAATTTAAAAAATAGAACGGAAACCAGGGGAAGCGGGAGCAGAACCACCATCGTCAGGCCGGGGTTGATCCAAACCATCAAGGAAACACAGGCGATGATGACCACTGTGGCGTCTACCAGAACCAAAAGGCCCAAGCCAATAAAATCCCGGACCGACCGCAGGTCGTTGGTCGCACGAGAAATCAGGTCGCCCATTTTTTGGCGCTGAAAGTAGAATTTGTCGAGAGTTAGAAAATGAGCAAACAGCTTGTTCAAAATATCGAACTCGGCCTTGCGTGAGGGGCCGAACAGATACTTTCGCCACCCGTAGCGGCCAACGGCAAGGAAGGTGGAAGTTGCAAACAAGAGCCCGGCGTATTTTAAAAGGACGGATCGGCTGGGGTCCTGGGGGAGGAGATCCACAAACTCTTTTAACAGCCAGGGAATCACAAGGCCCGCAAGATCCGTCATCAGAAGAGCAGTCATACCGATGGCCATCTCACGCCTGTATTTTGCCATGAACGGTAGAAAGGGCTGGATCTTTTTCGGAATCATTTTCCTGTCACACAAGCCCCTTGGAGAGAATCATGACTAAAATTCCAAGACACAGACTGACTAGATTTTTATACTCTTTTCCCTCATGCTCCTCGACGACAGCCGGTAAAAGATCGGCGGTGGAAATGAACAGGAACGTCCCTGCGGAAACTCCCATTGCCGTGGCTACCAGGTAGGCATCCACCCCCTGGAACAATAAAATTGTCAGCACTGCGCCCAAAGGAGTTGCCAGCGCGAAAACAAACATGGAGAGCAGAATTTTTTTCTTGGAATACTCACCGCCGCGCACCAGCAGACTGCTCAATGCCAGCGCAGCCGGAAATTTATGCACGGTGACCGCTAGAATGATGACCGTGCTCAGGTTCAACAAACTCCCGGCACCGATCGCCATACCATCAAGGATGCTGTGAAACCCGATGCCTACATAGGCCGCCAACCCAATTTTGTGAAAATCACATTCCCCTTCTTCACAGGGATGCACCATGATGAATTTTACCAGAATGAAAATCAGCAGAAAGCCGAGCATGATGGCATACCCCACTTCTCCGCCTAAAACCGGGCTGATCTCAGGTAAAATATGAAAAAAAACCGCTCCCAGCAATGTCCCGGCACAAAAACTGATGATCATGCGGAATGTGGACTTTGACCACTTTTTGAAAGTGGGAAGCCAACCGCCCATCATGGTGATCAAAAATACAAATGCCAGAAAGGGGTAAAAAATCTCTTTTTCCATAACGGGATTACAAATCCTTTGCAGAATAGACAGGGTTCAGATGATTTAAGGAGTTTTTTTTGTAGTCCTTTGATGAACTTTTCGCTAGTATGGGTTCCAAATTATTCGCAGGAATATCATAAATAAACCTTTGCAATTCAATTTCCAATTCCCCTAAGATTGCATCGGGGAACCCAGCGGACGCGTCAAATTATCATAACCATATTCATTTAGCTATCATCCATTAATACGCAAGTTTCTCCTTAAGATTCCTTTCTATCCAACAGGTTATCGGCTCATCATGTTCGGAGTTATTCTAGCAGGCGGCAGCGGCACCCGGTTCTGGCCCAAAAGCCGTGAACAAAGCCCAAAACAGCTTCTAAAAATCGTAGGTTCGGGAACCATGATCCAGAACACGGTTGAAAGGCTGTTGCCGTTGATACCCATCCAAAATATTTTCCTGGTCACCCACGCGGATCATGCGTTTGAAACCTGCCGCCAGGTGGAAAAATATGGATTCGACCCTTCGCATCTTTTGGCCGAGCCAGTGGGAAAAAATACGGCGGCGGCCATAGCCTTTGCAGCCAAGGTTCTCCATAAAAAAAACCCCGATGCCGTCATGGCGGTCTTTCCTGCCGACCATGTGGTGGAGAACCCGAAAGCCTTTCACCAGGTTTTGAGCCAGGGCGAACAAGTGGCCGCTCAGGGGCACCTGGTCACTCTGGGAATCACCCCCAACCGCCCGGAGACCGGTTACGGATATATCAAAAAAGGCCCCTCTTTGGATGCAGTGAACAATGCGTGGCAAGTTGAAGGATTCGTCGAAAAACCGGATGCCAAGACTGCGCAACAATATATCGATGTTGGCGGATACTTCTGGAATTGCGGCGTGTTTCTTTGGAAAGTTTCAACTCTCCTGGAGGAAATGAAAGCTCATCTGCCGGAAATTTATGACCGGCTGGACGCCATTGTTTCGCACACGGTTGATAATGCCCGAAAATACCCCTACCGCCTTCTCGGCGCAGAAGGGAAAAAAATATACAATTCTCTGCCGTCCATTTCCATCGATTATGGAATTTTGGAGAAAACAAAGCATGCCGCTCTGATCCCTGCGGATATTAATTGGAGCGATGTCGGGGCATGGAACGCTCTCGAAGAAGTGAGCGAAAAAGACGCAAATGGCAACGTACTCTCAGGAAACGTGACTCAGCTCAATTGTTCAGGTTCTATCATTCAAGGCGAAGAACGAATCATCGCCGCGGTGGGGCTGAAGGATTTAATCGTGGTCGATACTCGCGATGCACTTCTGGTATGCAATAAAAACCAGGCTCAGGAGGTAAAAAAGCTTGTGGAACTATTAAAAAAGGAAAAACGCCCGGAAGTTGAGATCGGCGCCACTGTGCAAAAACCCTGGGGCTCCTATACCGTTCTAGAGAAAAAAGACAACTACCTGGTAAAACGTATCGACGTCAACTGCGGCGAACGGCTCAGTCTGCAATCCCACTCGCATCGTAGCGAACATTGGGCGGTTGTTTCGGGGGCCGCGCTGGTGGACCTTGACGACCAGCAAATCATCCTGAAGGAAAACGAATCGCTGTTCATCCCCAAGGAATCAAAACACCGGCTGGCGAACCCCAACGAATCAAACTTGAGCCTCATCGAAATTCAAGTGGGCGAGCGGGTGGATGAAGAGGACATCGTTCGCTACCAGGATGACTATAACCGCTGTTAACTAAAAACCTCCTTCCCTTCCCTGTAACCGGAAGAGAAGGATTTGATATTCGTCAAGGAAGCTGGGGAATCAAGACCAGGATAGGTTCCCCTTCCAACGCTTTCATAAATTCAACAAGGTCTTTTTCCTCCTGAGGGGTCAATCCCAGAGGGGTGATGAAGGGACTTTTGTTCTGATCCACATCCCCTCCACGGTTATAAAAAGCGACCACTTGTTCCAGCGTTGTCGCACTGCCATCATGCATGTAAGGTGCTGAACGTGTGATATGGCGCAAACCGGGAGTCTTGAAAGCACCCTTGTCAAAATCATCCTTGCTTTCATTGAACCGTCCCAAATCCACCGTCAAAGGTCCGTGTTGTTTGACCCCGATGTTATGAAAATTACTGTCTGTGAAGGCAGGCCCATTGTGACAAATGGAACACTTGGCTTTTCCAAAAAACAAATTCATGCCATTGACCGCACTCGCAGGCATAGCCTTTTTGTCCCCCTGCCAATATCTATCGTAGGCAGAATTATTTGAGACGACGGAGCGTTCAAACGTGGCGATGGCTTTTCCCACATTCTGCATGGTGATTGAGTTTTTGCCAAAGACCCGGTCAAACAAATGGACATAACCGCGGATCGCCTTGAGTTCATTGACAAGCTCATCATAATCCTGATTCATCTCCCCGGCGGCGCCAATGGGGCCTAAGGCCTGGTCCTCCAGACTTTTTTTCCTGCCATCCCACATTTGTAAAGGGAAATAGCCGCTGTTTATTACTGTTGGGGAATGGCGGCCCAGCTCCTTTTGCCCGTGACCAATAGCGCGTGGAAGCCCATCGCTCCAGCCCAGACCAGGATTGTGACAAGTCGCGCAACTGATCCAGTTACTGCCGGACAACCTGGGATCAAAATAGAGCATTTTCCCCAGTTCTTCTTTTTCCGATGACCAGGCATTGTCCGCTGGATATTTCATTTCCGGCAACGGTTCGTAGACGCTTTCCTCGGCAGAAAGGGGGTTTGCAGAAATCATTCCAGCCGCCACCAGAAATAAAAGAGCTGTGAAGGGGAAATTGAACTTTCCAGATATTTTCATTTTTATTTTCCTTTCCTGATGAAATTGGTTAAGAGCATTTAAATGTTTTCATATCCAAATTAGAAACTGTCACAAGCAACCATCCTATTTTTTAATCCCACCAGTGGGTTTAATTCTCCGTAGCTTGCACGGCTTTTAAATTAAAATCCTTTTTGGATACCCAGCCCGCTTGCGGCGGGGTCGTTCATTGCATGAGTTTAATCAAATTACCCGCCGCGTAAGACCGAACCGCTTCCTGAGGGTCCTCAAGCATACGAATCAAAAGCGGAAACGCCTCAGATCCACCCATCATGCCCACCGCACGCACTCCTGCTGTACGAACGCGCGTGTTTTCATCTTCGAGCGCCTGACTCAACAATTGCGCCCGATCTGTCGTGTTAATTTCAACAAGAATTCTGGCGACGGTACTGCGAACTCCGTAATCCGAGTGTTTAAGTTCTACGGCAAACACCTCCCGGCACGCTTCAGAGCCCATGCGATTCATCGACACCGCGGCGGAGACTCGCACCATCGGGTCTTCGTCTTCACACAGTTCCTTGATGCGGCTCCCGGAAACGTCAGAGGGTAAATAGCCCATGATCAGCGCCGCTTGATAACGTACCGAAGGATTATCGCTCAATGTCAATTCCGATAAGCGAGGGAAGATATCTGGCTCAGCCAACTTACCGATGGCTTTCAAACTGTAGAATTTAACTTCGTCCTCATCATCATCCAATAAGGCGATTAAATGAGGGAGCATTTCCTTCGCATGCATTTTTCCAAGATAACCGATCGCCTGGTACCTTGAAACGGAATTGGAATCTTTTAACGTCTCCAGCAAAATAGATAGGTGTTCCTTCTCCCCCAACTTATACAAAGACGCGGCGGCGGCCATTCGCACCGGGCGGTCCGACGATTTCAGGTGCTGACGAATGTCCCCCCTGGCCTCCAGACGGCCCAAATCCCCCAGCATTTCCAGAGCCGCACTCTTTACCCAGACATTGGAATCGTTTGCAAGACTCTTGGCGACGACTGCCGCTTCCTCTTCAGAAAAATTCTTAAACGCCTGCAAGGCAAACAACCGGGTGGTGTGGTAAGCATCGGTTGCGGCTTTTTTCAGTAACGGAATGAGCGCCGGGTCTTGAGATTCTCCCGCCGCTCTGGCCGCGGCTCCACGGACATAGGCGTTCTCACTCTTAATCGCATGATAAAGAATTGAGAAACAGCGCTGCCTCAGCTTCTGGATCGCGTCTTCAGGTTTTTCTACCGCCGCAGGGGTGGTCGTAATCACCAACAAAACCAATAAAAAGGATGCGGTCCCGATTAATTTTTTTAAATTTTGCATGGTTCAGCCAACTTTTTAAATTTCTTATTCCAACCCTGGTATTTGCAGAGCATTCAACTCCTCTGTTTCCGGCATCCCTTCCAGACTTTCTCCGCCGGAATATAGTTTTACCAGGGACCGATAATATTCCACTTCCTTGACCTTTCCGCGCTTGGCAAACCCCAGAACCAGAATACCGCATTTGGTCTGCATCATCTCGATTACCTGAGTCCGCCGTTCTTCCCCAAGTAACGGTTCCCGAAGGAGCTTTAGAAGGGCAACTACCCGAAACCGGTCCATCCCCCAATATCTGAAGGACAATTGATCCTCATGCCCTCCCCGCTTGACGATTAACTTCTGGTCAATCAAATGAACCGGGTATCTCAGGGAAATCCGCAACCACAGGTCATAATCCTCGCAAACCGCCAACGCCTCGTCGAACAGACCCACTTCTGAAAAAAGCGAAGCCCTCATCAGAACAGATGAAGCGCTGATGATACAAAGCGACAGGCAATCGGAGAAAATATTCCCCGTAACTTTACGATGCTTGTTCAAGGGGTTGACCCGCACTCCCTTGCGAATCCAGATTTCATCGGTATAGCATACTTGACAGTCCGTTTGCGATTCCATCCACGCAATCTGAGTCTCCAGTTTATTCTCCACCCACAAATCATCGGAATCAAGAAAGCAGATATAGCGGCCCCTGGCCAGCGCGATTCCCTGGTTTCTGGCCTTCGACACCCCTTTGTTTTCCGGGCAGAATATATAGCGAGTCTCGGGGAACTCCTGAACCACCTCTTTTGTATGGTCTGTGGAGCCATCATCGACCACAATCAACTCAAAATCGGTAAAAGTTTGGGACAAAACGGATTCGATCGATTCCTTTAAAAATCCAGCGCGGTTATAAGTCGGCAGGATGACTGTCACCATCGGATTCATCGTTTTGAATTTAGTTTCCATAAATTACGGTATATAAAACTTTAGGACATAAAAATTCGGTCTTCTTAAGTTTTGTGGAAACCCACAATTGGCTTGACAAAATGCCCTTTTTCCCATAAAAATAATAGTTTCCGCCAGATTCACTGGATTAATAATATCTACTCAGGGTGTTGATTTAGCATCCCCCCAGATCGTTCGACCATATATAAAATATTCCAAAAACGGTAGGTCATATATGGATTTTAACGCGGTAACAATACAATTCAAAAAAGAACTGGTAAAGCTTGAGGAAGCCATCCGAAAGAACTATGAATCGGACGTTCCTCTGATTCCCGGCATCAGTTCTTATCTCATGGATGGAGGGGGAAAGCGAGTCCGCCCCCTGCTGACCCTGATATCCGCAAAACTCTGCGGTCGCGATATTGACGACACCGTCATCAAGCATGGCTGTGTTGTTGAATACATTCATTCAGCCACCCTTCTGCACGACGATGTTGTGGATGAGACCACCGTCCGGCGTGGGCATGAAACCGTGAACTCCAAGTGGGGAAACGACGCCAGTATTCTGGTCGGAGATTTTTTAATCTCGCGCGCCATCCTCCTCCTGGCTGAGGATTGTAACGCTAAAATTATCCGCGCCGTTGCCGAAGCCACCCGAATTCTTGTCGAGGGGGGGATTCTCGAATACACGCACGCCAGAAAGCTTCAAGTCAGCAAAAAACACTGTCTCGACGTGATTTACCGGAAAACCGCATCCATCATTTCCGTGAGTTGTGAGATGGGCGCGTTATTGGCCAACGCCAACGAAGAACAAGTGCATTCCCTGATCACTTTCGGCAACGATTTTGGCATGGCCTTTCAATTGGTGGACGATGCCATGGATTATGAAGGCGATGAAGACCTTCTTGGCAAACCTCCAGGCACCGACTTTAAAGAGGGGCATGTCACCCTGCCGTTGTTGCACGTTTACGAAAACGGCGATAACGCATTGAAAAAGAAAATCGAATCCTTTATCCAAAACGAAAATATCACCCAAAAGGAATTCGAATACATTTTGGAACGCATGCGTGAGGTCAAATCCGTGGAATACACATTGAACCTTGCCCGTGAATATCTGGACCGAGCCAAAAACACCTTACTAAAAACTAATTTCCAAAATCCAGAATACCGCGAACATTTGATCACCATCGCGGATCATACCGTCGATCGATACACCCCTGCAAAGATCTACCACTAGCAAAACCAGTTATACTCCAAAACCCCGATTCAGGCTGAACACAGAATAATTAGTTGCGCCACTCCAAACACAGCGTATCATGGCCATTGGAAAGTAATTTAACCAAATTGGGCGTATGGAGACCAACCCACATCCTTATGTAACCCTTGCGATCCAGTCCGTTCGGCATTATCTGGAGCACGGCGTTCCCCTGCCCTGCCCCAAAAACCTCACAGAGGACTTTCAAGACCCTAAAAGCGTGTTTGTGACCATCAAAAACGGCCCCAATTTAAGGGGATGTATTGGCGACCTGACCCCGTTCCACGACACCCTGGCAAAGGAAATCATCCACAACGCCACCAGCGCCGCCAGCCGCGACCCGCGTTTTCCTCCCGTATCCCTGGAGGAATTACCCGACCTGAAATTTTCCGTGGACGTGCTCACTCCCCTGGAAAAAGTCGAGGATATTTCGCAACTGGACTGCAGGCAATTCGGCTTGGCGGTAAAATCTGAGGAAAAACTGGGTGTCCTGCTACCCGATCTGGAAGGCGTGGACACCGTCCAAGACCAACTGCGGATCTGCCTCAAAAAAGGCAGGATCGATAAAGATGAACCCTTTGATATGTACCGCTTTGAAGTCGTGCGGTATCATTGACCCACTCATTATCCTTTTTCATGCAATTCACCTTTTCTCTCAATTTTAACCGAAGTACGATACTTTTCAGCGGACTCCTGGGCTTGATCCTGATGGTCGCTTTTTTTTCGATTCCGCAAATTTTCGCGGACTCTCTGGATTCAGAGCGGGCGAAGGATTGGATACGCCGTCACCTGAAAACTAACATTGCTCTGCGGCACATGCAGGAAATGAAAGCGGCGGGTCTGAAGTCTCCAGATAAAAACATGGCCGAACGGCTGAACGCCGAGCTGGAACAATTCGAACGGACGCAGTTCATTTCCGTGGAAGTGAAACACTTTCTCTTTGTGCCGACGCTAATCACCTCATCGAGAATGTTTGTGGTAAAAACCGTCTTGCGCCCGGAAAATAAAAAAGAGGAAACCCTCTATTTTTCCATGAGCGCTCGCAATAATTTGTTTGATTTCTTCTGGGTCGCCGAACAATCCCAATGGATGTGGTATTTTTCGATATAAATTACCGCTGTGAATAAGAGAGAAAAAGGCCGTGGAAATCCATAATCCTGAAACCGCTTGTTCCAAAATCAGCACCACCCTAGCAAAAAATACCCTGATCATAAAATTTCCCGAACCCTGGCCCGTCCTGAGCTGGGCTCCCCACAATGGAGGCAACATAACTTCTTCCTGCGTGTTCAACCATCAATTGGGGAAGTTCGATGAAAAAGATCTGGACTCCATATTTAACAACGTCACCAATTCTTTAAACTTGCCGAAGGATGCCATCGGCCTCATCACCGGAGCCGAGATCCAAAACTATCGGGAATGCGTTTTAACCCATAATTCGTTGTGGGTGCATGGCATCGTGACCGTGGGTCTAGCCAATGCGCGAACCGCAGGAGATGAGGCGGACGTGCCGTTTCAAACCCCTCCAAACCCGGTGGGAACCATCAACCTGGTACTGGCCTGCAACGCCCTACCGGACATTTCAGGAAAAATTGAGGCCGTGCATGTGGCAACCATGGCCAAGGCCAGGGCTTTACGGGACATGGACGTTATGAGCGAAAAATCGGGACTGCCCGCCACAGGAACCGGAACCGATTGCATCGTGGTGGCCGGCACGGGAGAGATCCAAGAAAATTATTGCGGCATGCACACGGTGTTGGGCGAGTTGATCGGCAAAGTGGTTTATCGGGTTATTACCGGGGCTATTTAGGGGAGTGGTTAGGGGTATAATGTCATCAAATAAAGGACTGTTTTTTTCGTCATAAAAAATCCCCTGCCGCCCTTAGACTTGCTCAGGGTGACAGGGGATTTTTGAATTAATACTTCAATATATTTTAGTTTTTCAACCTCCCCTAACCCCTCTCCTTCGACAGGCTCAGGATGACAATCTTGGTAAGGAGGGGGAATCAGGGAAATCAATCAGCCTACATAAACAACCTGGCTCGCAGGGGTTCGCGTGTCCATGTTTTTGCCGCGGTTGGTGTGATCGTCGATCTCCGCCGCGCAGCCGATCATCCGGCCAAACAGGAAGGTGGCGAAACTCGCGGTTTCGATATCCTCTTCCTTCAACTTCCCGGCTTTGTATTCCGGCCACACCATTTTCAGCAGGATGACCGCAATCACCGCATCGATGTTGACGCAATACACGTTACTGCTGACCTTGGCCTTGAACAGCGCGTTGACCAGGCTGTGGTAAAAATCCAGGAACACGTTATCCAGCCCCTTTTCCTTGAACAGGCCGCTGACGAATACTTCACGCGGGTCCACGTTGACGTCTTTGCCCTTGAAAATGGGATGGTTGACGCACGGGATTTTGGCGTAGTCGAGATTGCCGATGGCTTTTTGTTTGTCTTTATAGCCTGCATACTCTTTGGCAACCTTCATCGCGATCGCATCCAGATCAATGCCGTGTTTCTTATCGGAAGCGCTTTTTAAGTTTGTATCCTTGAAGTTCTCGATCAGAAACGCCGCCGCTTCGTAGCCGTTGCCGCCGTGGGCAAAGCCGGTATGCGTCAGGAAGCCGATATACGCCTTGTTGACCTGAACACGGTCCGGCTGCTCAGGCCCATCGGCGCTGACTGCCCCCTTGGCTCCCTGAGCGGAAATCGTTCCTGGACCGTTGGTAATGATGAGTCCTAACAGAACCTGAAACTCAAACAGCTCCGTCTCCCCAGGCTCTTTACCCATGAGTGCGAGGAACGCGGTTTTGGTGAAACTGTTAGTCAACAGGTCCTCGGTTTTAACGCCGCAGAAGCTGTCTTTCAACTGCCTGTCGTGGGTCGCCGTGATCCCGACCATGGTGCTGTAAATTATCGAATGCCAGGGCAAACGCACCAATGACTCCTTGGGGATTTTTTTGCCCTTCATGCTGTTCCATCCCAAAGTCAGCCAGATAGCGGCCAGCAGGGTATCCGCAGACACATGGCCTTTCTGCTTTTTGGCAAAATCCTGAACAAAACTGATGAACACGGATTTCCCGGCTTTATTTAAAGCATCCGCCATCTTTCCGGCACATTCATCCGCTTCCTTGCATACAAGAACATCTTTGTATTTCTCTGCTTCTTTCAACTGAGCGGAAGCGTCGAAGTCTTCTGTAGGGTCCGTCATCTTGGCAAACTTGAATAAATCCACCAGAACCTGCGCCGCATCCATGGCTTTCTGGGCTACCTTTTTACCAACGATGCCGATTGCCGATGCCGCAACCGTGTTGGGAGAGTTGCCGTTTTCTCGGGATGCCGCCGCCGCCACCAATGTCGGCAATCTGAACTGATTGACCCAGGCATTGAGCGCGATATTAGCGATTTTTTCTCCATAGGCGTCGGGGTATTGCTTGACCAGAGCAAATGCCAGATTGGCTTCGAAAGTTTTCGTCGAAGCATCCAGAATAGAGGTGTTGTGGATTTTGGAAACCTGGGTTTTCGGGTCCATCATGGACGCGCCACTGGCGTCTTTCAGGGTTTCCCTGCGAAACTGGGCCCCCACCTGCTTGTCCAGCGCTTCGATCTGATCGTTGTAAGGGCTGAGCGCCTCGACAGTCGGAACATCCAATTCCTTGGGCAGACTCAATCCCTGATTGTTTCCCATCCAGCACTTCAGCGCCAGATTGCCCTTGGAGTCGAAGTCGGGTTTGGTGCCATTGGCCGCCATCACTGCAGTCAAAGCTTCAGGAATATGGGCGATGTTGGTGACCAGCGCACCTTTTTTGGAAAATATAGGTTTGTCAGGAGTGTAAATGCCGTCAACGCCAAACATTTCCATGAACCATTTTTCTTTTGCGAATGCGTCATCACCCGATCCCGCCAAGGAGCCCGCATGACCGCAGGCTTTGGTCAGTTTCGCTTTCCAACGGCCAACCACACAGGCGACGATTGGCTTGCTGGATTTGAGATCACGCTCGTAATACCCGCCCGGCTCTGAATACATAACCGCCGCTTTGGAACGATCGTCATTTTCCAATGCGTATAAAAATTCCTTGGGACCGTACTGGATGTAAACGTCCTTGCCGCTGGAAACCGAAGTCGTCGTTCCCCACCCGCCCGTAGAAAGGTAAACCGCAATGGTGGTGGTGAAATTTCCGGAGTTTGAAAACAGAGCGACCGATCCTTTGATCAAGGATTCTTCCGGATGACTTCCGCCCAATGCGCCGCCCACCCGAACGTGGTTCCAGGCATCGGCCAGGCCTAAGCAATTGCCGCCAAAAAGATCGACTCCGTTGGTCTGACAAATAGCACGCATGATGCGGGCATCTTTAACGGAAACTTTTTCCGTGAGAATGATGGCTTTTTTCAGATCGGGATTGGCGCGAACCGCTTCCGCCACCCCGTCCTTCACCCCGGATGGGGGAAGATAGATCACGACTGTATTGAATTTGTGACCTGCCGCCATGCCTTCCTTGATGGAATTATAAACCGGAATTTTCCCGATTTTTGTTGGCAGAAATTTACCCGATTTGCCCGGTCCGGTTCCAAAAACGATGTTGCCGCCGGAATATTCGTGGCTGATCGGCGTGACGGTTGAACTCTCATTTCCCAGAATATTCAAAACAACGACGCGGTCATCCGCAGTCGCAAGCTCGCTCAAATTATTGATCCCGACATAGTAAGGAAACTCTCCAACACCTTGCTTATGCATACCAAAAACCTCTCTTTTGAATGGGGCTTGAAAAATTAAAAATTTATTTAATGTTCATTTGGGCTTTGATCTGTTCTCGGCCGCCATTTTTCATCCACTCATTAACTTTGAGAGAATAATTGATGACTTCCGACATGGCGCTGTCGTGACCAAAGAAGCGATAAGGAACTCCCAAAGAATCCAAAATGTCTTTAAAGTAAGACATTCCCCGAATCAAATTAGGTCCGCCCCGGCCAACGACGACAAACAATGGAATGGGACCATGCGTTTGAAAAAACCAGCGGAGTCCATCGCCCATCGCCCGAAACGTTTCATAGATATCCGTGTTGTTGGCCTTACCGCCGATAATGAACAATATATTGGACTGGGGAAGCCAGTATTTGAATGTGATTTTGGCAATATCATTCATCTTCACATAAGGGGGATTGCCGCCAAAGTCGGATGAAATCGTCGCGTCTTCACCGAGTAACTCAGTCACCATAGCGTTCGCCCCGCCGCCGAAGGTCGGCGCAGTGATGGAGCCTTCATCGTTCATAACGAAAACGTCACTTTGTCCCTGATAGGTGCGAAGCTGATTGATTTCCTGCTCAAACTCGGAATAGTCGGACACAAAAAGATGACCGGGCAGTCCCAATCGTTTCCAAGCCGGGTCATCCTGATCGAAAGCGGCCTTCAAATCGCAAGCCACCGGGGTGAGGCGGCCCCTGTCATCGGGCATCATGCGGATCGGATTGATTTCGAGAAGGATCATTCCATAGTTATTATACAAATCCCATAATTTCGGCAGGTTCTGCACCAGCGGGCTGATGATCTCCTGGGGCGCACCCAGGCTGGCCAACGCGTTGGATACGTGGAAGGCTTTGAGGCCCGTCAGCGGATCGAAAGGAACATTGGCGATTTTATCCGCATCCAATTCCTCGATGTCCACTCCACCGTGATGGGTGATGGTCATCATCGGCGCCCGGTACTCGGTGCTTTCACTGATGGAAAAATACACTTCATATTTTGCCGGCACCGCGCCCTCGTAAGTCACGCCATCCGATTTGGTAACGGCCAGGCCGTCTTTGTGTTCGGCGAAATAAAGACGTTCCTTTTCTTTAAGGGCCTCGGTGATATTTTTAGCGCGTCCAATCAAACCCGACTTGCCTTTTTTCCCAACCCCTCCTTTAAACACAGGCTTGATGAAAACTTCACCATGCCTGCTGATCATTTCCTTGATTTCATCGACGCTGAGTTCCGGCCCCCGGACCTCGGAGTGAGGATATTCAACAAGGTCCAACAACTTTCTGCCCCAGAGCATGCCGGTTAACTGCATTTTATTCTCCTGCTTAGCATAAAAAATTAATCAAGACTCTACACAATCGGTAGATACCGTTTTCGGAATAGATTTTTCCAGTCCTAATTACTATGAAGAGACCCGTTTAGAGTCGCCCTCAATTTTAATTTTTTTGTTTAAGGTCCGCGGCAAGGTATTTTATGGAAAATGCAAATTTTGTCAATATTTTCCTCACGATTTTAGTTTGAAAATTTAGAACTTGCTGCGATGGGAATTATTAATGAACAGGAAGGATCAATCTACAGGAATATCGGCCAGCCGGGTTTTTAATTGACGGGCGCGAAATTTTTCTTCGTCTCGGGAAATGAAACCCTTGCTAACGTCGTGTTCCAGCATTTTTAACTCAAAATAAAGCGTTTCTGTCACCGCAGTCCGATAGCTTTGCCCCGGATGCACGGAAAATGTCACCATCCGGGTGTTGAAATGATGCGGCTGGATATCCTGAAGGATGGTGTCAATGGTATCAGGCGCGATGCCGCCGCCTACGGAAACATTAATATTTTTGGCTTTAATTTTTACAACCGTTTGTTTAACCAGGCGTTGTACCTCTGGGTCCGAGCGGTCCTTTTTGAGAGATTGAGACAAGTCACTGCAACCGATGGTGATTTCATCCAGAAAGGCGGCTTCCGGGGATGCAAGAATATCGTCCAGCTTCTCCACCGCAGTCACGGTCTCGATATTGATCTGCTTGGCAAGCCGTTGCATTTGCATGGGCGTGGTGAAATCCCTTACCGCCGTCAGAAAATTTTCCAACCCGTAAACCGATTCCACCATCGGCGCGATCAAACCGTCGATGTTCATTGCCAGCAACTGTTTGATATCATTGCGGGCGTTGGGTCCGCCGATTTTCACCATGACCGGAAGAATGCCATCCGCCAACTGCGTCCAAAAGGCGATCTGGTCAAAGGACATGGCCGCATCTTCGGTCGATAGTTTCAGACAACTGGCGCCATACTGGTTTTTCAAGGTGCGCATGGATTGAATCAGCTCCAAACCATCCTTGTGCCTGTTTTTCGGGACCACCTTCAAAACTTGCGGCGGGTTATTATGTTTCATCATCGCTCTCCCTTGGCATTGCGAAAGATCACCGATGGGTCGATTGCATGGATACTGGCGCATCCGGTGAGAATCATGGCTTTTTTTAATTCGTCGCGTTTCTGGTTGAGGTAGAATTCCACCCCCTCCTGCCCCGCCCCGAACGCCGCGATACACACAGGTCTGCCGATCATGACAGCATCCGCCCCCAGAGCCAGCATCTTCAGGATATCCACCCCTTCGCGAATGCCTCCATCCACCAACACCTTAGCGCGGCCTTGAACAGCGGCAGCAATCTCCGGAAGCACATCCGCCGTTCCCGGCATGGTGTCCATAACTCTGCCGCCATGATTGGAAACGACAATGGCGTCCGCCCCGGCTTCAATGGCCGCCAAAGCGGACTCCACATTCATGATTCCTTTCAAAATGAAGGGAACGGATAAATGAGACTTCAATTCGCGTAGTTCCTCTATCGATTTGGGACCCACTGCCTGCCCCTTTAACGCCATCGTTTTAAAGGAAGCCGCATCGATGTCAATTCCCACGGCGATGGCCCCGGCATCCTCTGCCGCCTTGAAGCGGGTGATGATTTCCATGTTGTATTCGCGCGGCTTGAAAATGGGGATGCCCAGCCCTCCCCGCTTCTTGATGGCTTCCAGACCGATGAGATATTTTTGCGGACTGGCGCCGTCCCCCACCATCCCAAGCGTGCCACTGGAAATACAGCCCTCCAGCACCGCATCGGCATAGGCTCTTTCGTCCATGCCACCGGCCAGATTAGTCTCCATTCCCGTGATCGGCGCCGCCAGAATAGGAAGGGAAAGCTTTTGCCCAAAAAGCTCTATCGAAAGATCAGGAAACTTGACCTGATGGATGGTGCGCAGGTTGATTTTGTAACGAGCCAGCGCCCGCAGGTTTTCCGTAAACGATTCTCCCGTCCCGATGCCGCCAATGCCCGGAACCTTGCCTCGACACTCGGCCCCATCGCAGACCACGCAGGCTTTGCAGGCGATATAAAATTTCTTGCGCGCGTTGTTGCGGATGATGTCCCAGGTCAGGGAGTGCGACTCCCCCACTTCGATCTGAATCGTTTTCCTTGCCAGATCATTGATGCGAATGGCCTCTTCACGGGTTTTAGCGACAGTGATCACATAACCTGTCTTGCCGAGGTTGCTTTTCATCTCTTCGGCCCGGTCCCCGGCTTCCTTCATCAGGATGATTTCCTTCACGCCTTTGATTTTCCTGGCATCCTCAACTCCCTTAATAGAAAGGATCTTTCCTGGTGGCGGAATCAACGCCCGCTCGGCGGAAACCAACGAGGTTTTAGGTTGCAAATCCGTGGGTCTTTCTCCCAAAGCGATCTGAATCGCTCCTTTAATAAGGTTCACCCCGGAGGATAACGGAAAAGTGTGTGCAGACATCCAGCCGCCGCTCAATCGGGCGGCCATTTCTACAATTTTTGGGCCGCTTCGAGTCATTTTGATGTCCCCCTTGGCGGCGCCAAGGTTGATGCCAATCGCACGCACTGCCTGACGAAAAACCTTCATCACTTGCTGTTGCTGGTCCAGTGGCAGGTTGGAGGGCAAGGTATGACCCACTTCAACGAAATACGGTGAACGTTCTATATGACGATCGGCGATGCCCATTATCTCGATCTGACCGTCGAAGACCAGGGCATCGAGGCTCAGTTCCGGCCCTTCCATAAATTCTTCGATCAGCAGTTTTCCACTGATGGAGGCTTCCTTGGCTTCTTTAAAGGCGGGGATCAAGTCATCAGCACACAAAATCTTTTTGACGCCACGGGCTCCCATATTGTCGCAAGGCTTGATGACTAAAGGAAGTGGCATCTCATGGACGGCACGCTGGGCTTCCTCGATAGACCAGATCGGACGAAAATCCGGCACGGGAACACCATGCTCGCGTAAACAGTGGCGCATTTTAATTTTGTCCGTCGCCCGCTCCGCCACTTCAAAGGGAATGCCGGGAAGGTTCAAGGCATCGGCCACGGCGGCCACCGTCTGCGAGGCGTCGGTGCCAAGGGTCATCACCCCATCGAGCGGGCAGGTCTGGTGAAATTCTTTGGCGGTATTGACCGTCAGATTGATATTGCGGGTGCTGACGACTATAGGGTAATCCGCAATGAGCATGCCCTCGGCCTCAGGGTTGTAATCCGTGACCGCCACCTTGAGCCCCATCGACTTCGCGGTTTTGATCGCCGGAACCTGGAATAATCCCCCGCCAATGATCAGGAGGTGTTTGGGTCGTTCAGCAGACATTTTGTTCCATTCAATTGGATTTATAAAGTTTCTGTCTTGCGCAACACAGATAAGGACCAAAAAAAAGGTTAACCAATTAGTTATCGGCTAGTTGGTAAAAATCCTTTAATGCATTAGGGTTTGATGAACATACCTTAAATTTCAGGTAAGTAAGTTAATGAGAAATTTCTGTTACACTTCCGCAAATTTAAGGAAATTGCCTGGAAAAGGTCTAAGCGGGAAAGGTCATTTCATTCAAAGAAAATTGTCTATCCCATCATTCTTTCGTTTCTTTGCCTTTTATCTTCTCGACGTGTTCGATCAGGGTGTCCACGGTTTCTCTCAACAGATCGAGTTCTTCGATGGTCAGGTTGTCCAGCTGTTCCAAATTGTATTCGATCGTGTCGATGATTCTTTTTACCGGTCGTT
The DNA here is from genome assembly GCA_027619975.1 of Nitrospinota bacterium. Classification (NCBI taxonomy): domain Bacteria; kingdom Pseudomonadati; phylum Nitrospinota; species Nitrospinota bacterium. The sequence continues at coordinate 71,983 of JAQCGX010000007.1, read as the reverse complement.
GCATTGGCCGCATGAAATAGGTGGTGATGGTTGCGACGATGGTGCCGAAAAAAAGCCCCGAACCAATAATAATCCAGATTCCACCAATTAACTTGGCCCAGCTGGATTGCGGCGTGTCAGCAATGCCCGCTGTAGAAAATGCAGCGACCCCCCAATAAAGAGCATCGCCAAAAGAGGTGATGGTGGCCCCTTCCATTTCTCTTTCGGCAAAATACACACCTCCTGAAAATAAAACCCATAAGATGATCAGGGAATAAAGCATTGTAAAAAATGGCGTGTGAATAAAAATATCGTTGATGAATCTTTTCAGACGGGTATTTCGGTTTTTACTTTTCATTTTAGATTCTCTCATTTACAAAGAGCCAATCGAATTGCTCCAAGGTGCAACATTTAATATATACATAGACATCTGTGGATTCATTGAAAACCCGTTGCGTTTTCTCACAGGTTCTTCGGGCCGTACAGCGACCACTGTTTTCCTTAAAAATTTTATACTGAAGGTCATTTTCTATGAGTCGTTTCCCAGAGAATAGAATATTCCTGAGCTGTTTACCATGTAATGAATCGGGGGTTAACCCCGCAAGTCAATCTTTCTACAGAGAACAGGTTATAAAGTTTTCCTGAAAACTCTTTTGCAAACTTGACCCACCTCAAAGTGTGCTGTACGGTTGCCACGAGTTTCAACTGATCTTTCACAGTAAAAGTGGACACGAAGAAAGTAATGGATACAATCATTTTTGGAGGTGTTCAAAGGGGAAAGAATCGCGGGCAATAGACGCAAGAATTTAAAGTAGAAGCGGTGCGTTTAATTGTAGGAGGTTAAATTTTATGTGGCATTGGTTTCGTGATGCTCGGCGAAAAAAAATACTGGCCGCTCCTTTCCCAAGCGAGTGGGAGAGGCACATTCAAAATAACATTCAATATTATCAACACCTCAATAATGAAGAAAAAAAGCGCTTGCAGGATCTCATCCAAATCTTTATTGCCGAAAAGTATTGGTTGGGGTGTAATAGCCTCAAATTGACGGATGAGATTCGCGTCCTAATCGCCGCCCATGCCTGCTTGCTGATACTCGCGTTGCCAAACGATAATTACCGCAATGTGAAATCCATTTATGTTTATCCTACAACAATCTTTTCTCCTGAGAGTTCAACAGGATTTTTTGAAGTTCGCACGACCCCGGTGCGTGGCCCGATACCAATTTTAGGTGAAGCCCATTATCACGGCCCGGTGATACTCGTCTGGGATGAGGTGAAAAGAGAAACCCGGCATCCTGAACACGGTCATAATGTTGTCTATCACGAATTCGCTCATAAACTGGACATGCTCGATGGCAGTGCAGACGGCACTCCCCCGCTAACAACTCCTGAGGAATATCAGCTGTGGAGTGAAATATGTTCCAAAGAGTATCTGGAGCTATGTGACAAGGTGAAACACGGCAAGCCTACTTTTTTTGACAGTTATGCGGCAACGGATGAAGCTGAATTTTTCGCGGTGGTGACTGAACATTTTTTTAGTAAACCCGAAAACATGAAACACTATCATCCAAAACTTTATCAGGTTTTACAGAATTTTTATCGGCAGGACCCGGCACAGAAAGTATTTACCAATCAGCTTTCTTAGCCTAACTGGCCTGCCCCATCGAAAGCTAGCCATATTGCCAGCCAATAGCCTGAAATAAATGTTTTTATAAACATAACTCAATATTGTTAAATATCTTATTTTTACCATCACATTATAGAGGTGGCAATCAACCTTGAAAATATTTCCCCAATTTAAAATTTTAAGGACCTTATGGTTTCACTGATTCATAGCGGAGCGTTGTCGGGGATCGACGGCTATCTGATAGAAGTGGAGGTTAACCTTGCGGCGGGTCTTCCCGGTATGTCCATCGTCGGCCTGCCGGATGCGGCGATCAAAGAGAGTAGTGACAGGGTCACCGCGGCCATCAAGAATACAGGGCTGGATCTGCCGCTTCACAAAATCACCGTCAATCTCGCTCCCGCCGATATCCGCAAAGAAGGTTCCGCCTTCGATCTTCCCATCGCTCTCGGCATTCTCGCCGCCAATGGTTTGATCCGAAGCGAACGTTTGAAAAAATTTGTGATTTTAGGCGAACTCTCCCTCGACGGCAGAGTCAAACCGGTACGTGGCATTCTATCGCTTGCGGCCATGGCACGGGATCAAGGCATGGAAGGCATCCTTCTTCCTGCCAGCAATGCGGCGGAAGCCTCCGTTGTCGAGGGAGTGAACGTGATCCCGGTTGAAACCCTGCCGCAAGCCCTGGAATACCTTAACGGCGAATTGGAAATTGTGCCCACGCAATCGAAGCGGAAAGAAGAGTTTGAAGACTTTTCACGCTATGAGGTGGATTTCAACGACGTCAAGGGTCAACTGCATGTCAAACGGGCGCTGGAAATCGCCGCCGCTGGAGCGCATAACATTCTTCTTATTGGCCCTCCCGGAAGTGGCAAGTCGATGCTGGCCAAACGGATTCCCACGATCCTCCCATCTCTGGCTGTGGAAGAGGCCATCGAAACGACCAAAATCCACAGTGTACTGGGAATGATCAAAAACGGGTCCGGGCTCATGCGGCAACGACCTTTCCGTTCCCCCCACCACACGGTATCAGACGCAGGGCTGATCGGTGGCGGGCGTTACCCCATGCCGGGAGAAGTCTCCCTCGCGCACAACGGCGTTCTGTTTCTGGACGAACTGCCTGAATTTAAACGCAACGTATTGGAGGTGCTAAGGCAACCGCTGGAAGAGGGAGAGGTTTCAATATCCCGGGCGGCGGGATCGCTGAACTTCCCGGCAAATTTCATTCTGGTAGCCGCCATGAACCCCTGCCCCTGCGGATACAAATCGGACCCGAAACGGGAATGCACCTGCAACCCCTTGCAGATAAAAAATTATGTCTCCAAAATATCCGGCCCCCTCCTGGATCGAATAGACATCCACATTGAAGTGCCGGCCCTGGAGTACAAAGACCTTTCCGCCAAAACGGGAGGCGAACCTTCCCATTTAATCCGGGAACGGGTGGAGCGGGCAAGGGAAGTTCAATGGCAACGCTTCACTGATGCCAAAAATTATTTCAACGCCGGGATGAAACCCCATCAGCTTAAAAATTTCTGCGCACTCGATGAGGCTTCCAAAAAAATAATGGGCCTGGCCATTGACAAACTCGGCTTGAGCGCTCGCGCCCACGACCGAATACTAAAAGTTTCCCGCACCATCGCCGACATGGCCGGGGAGAAAACCATTCAGTCCAACCATGTGGCGGAAGCCATTCAATACCGGACGCTCGACCGGGCGGGAATGATCTGAAAGTTTAAAAGTTCCAAGGTCTCCCCAACTTTCCTTATTGCACTATCACCTTCCTCTATCCCCCCAATTTATCCTTCCCTTTTGCGAAAATCCAATCGATCTACTAAAAAATCACTGTATTTCGGCCAGTATTCTGCAAACCCGCAGGAAATAAATTAGAAACCCTCCTTTCGGTCCCTATTATTTAAAACCTCTGAGAAACCGCCGCTTATTCGAAAGTAAAATTTTACGGAGCCTGAGGAGACAAGTTTACAGTGACTTACGAGAAAAATAAGTTTTCAATAAGATCAATTATCCTTTAAAATCAATAGCATAAATAGTTTACGGCATCCATTGTCACCCTTAATGTAATTCTAGTCAACATGACTCCGACTGAAATTACTCGCTTTTTATGACAATAAGAAAAATCCTGATCTCATTTTTACTGATTTTTTCCTTTTGCGGAGAAGTTGTTGCGGCTGAGCAACTTTCTCTTTCGCGAACCATCATCGCTTTATACGACGGCATAGAGAATCCAATTATAAGGGAAACCCGAATCCACCGCTTCGTCCAAATGCCCTTGAACCACCTAGGCCTGAAACTGAAATTTATCGACATTCATAAAGATCTGCCGTCTTTAAAGGAACTGGAAGATGTTCGCGGCATCATTGAAAAATGCCCGCATCTTTGAGGGCACTAAAATTTTTCATTTGTATTTCCTCGCCTTGCACCCGATAATCAGACCCTTGCTTTTGATCCCAGCCATTAAACACACATTTAAATGACCCAAACCATTCCCGTCCACAACCCAGGGTCCCGAGAGGGATTAACATCAGCCAAAGTCCTGCGCTTTCTTTTACTGGCTTTCAAGCCGCAGTACCTGAAGGCCTATCTTGCAGTCCGAAGGTTTGAAGACATCCCCATTGACACACTTTTAAAGGATGGGGTGCAGGGAGTTTTGCTGGATGCCGATGGAACTCTGGGTCCGCACCACGCAAGGCATTATCTTGAAAGTGTGGTGAACAAGGTCATGGAAATGGCTGGCAAAGGATTGAAAGTTGCTATTTACACCAACTCAGACAATCAGCTGTTCCAGCAATTTCAGGGAATCGAAGTGGTGCGGGAAGCCTATGCCAAACCAGATCCCAGAGGATTTGATACAGCAATGAAAATACATCTTGGGTTGGACGACCCCTCAAAGGTCTGCATGGTTGGGGATAATTTCATCACCGACGGCGGCGCGATTTCTGCTGGCATGCGATTCATTTACGTCGAGCCCGTCAAAGGAAATGAAGGGCTTGTGCATTCCTCAACTCGATATTTTGGCGCCCTTTGTGCGCGATTTTACTATGGGGATCTTTTCAAAAATCTCTAGCAACAAACTCCCCCAACCTGCAATTTACCGAACCTGGACAATAAAAGACCCTCCTCACCGGCTTTCGACTTCCTGGATTTTAATAAATTCAAAAATCGGTTTACATCTTCTCAAATATAAGAATAATAAGATGAATCCAGAATTGGCTTTTCTCAAATGCCCTGGTGAAACCAAAAATTTATTTTTTTGAAAGGAAAGTCCGTTTTCATGAGGATCCATCAAATTAAAGCATACTGTGCGGAAGCCAGGAAAATCGCAGAGTTGGAAGGAATCACTGAAGGTCTTGCATTTCTAATCGGGGACAAATTTTCCCGAAATCTTTACGAGCTGACCAAATGCCAGAATAAACTCAAGTTCCTGTATCCGGGAAAAGATCCTTTCCAAAAAGTTCCGGCTTCCCTTGGCGAAAAATCCCTGCGCTTGAATTACGCCTTGACCATCAGTTCCAATTACGGAGACACTCTTGAAAAGATGGACCGTTTGGACGAAATCCAGAAAAATTTCATTCGCGAAATCAAAGCGGTGTTCGACCCAAAAGAAATTCAGGATTTCCTGAGTTCTCATCCCCGCCTGGGATTCAAGGAGAGATTGGTCTTCAATGAAGAAACAGGACGGGAGGAGGAAATAGAGTTTTCAGCAGAGGATATTCGATCAGAGGTGGAGGATATTTATCTTGTAGAGACGATGAAAAAACTGTTCCTTTAAAGAGCTGTGCCATGTTAGAGCCCCAAAAACCACCCCCCATATTAAAACAGCGCACCCGACTGATTCTGGCCTTCATCATTCTCTGCGTATGCACGGTCTTGATACTATTCACAGGACCGGGGTTTGGGTTTGTCTGGCAGGTGATCCTTTCGGGGATTTTATTTTTTTATCTGTTCTGGCTGATTACCTGAGACCGCCCAGCATCCATGCAGAATCATTGCGAAGCAAACATAAGGAAACCCACCAAAACCACAACGGACAAAATCAGAGACCCAATACTCAACAGCCGCATGCGTTGCATATTTTTATCCGAGTCCTCCTTGAACTCCTCAAGTGCGGCCTGAACTCCGCGTTTTACTTCTTCCGTAACAGAAGCCATCACCTGATTTTTTACCAGTTTCACCTTTTCAACGATGATTTGATCCAGCTCCCAGAGGATTTTTTTGGTTAATGCCGGCGCTTCTTTTTGAATTTCATCCTTAACCGCCAACACACTTTCCTCTTTCCACACATTCATTTTCTTGTCGATTTCTTCCAGCTTGACGCGAATGACCTTCTCCAGCTTGGGATCGATATTTTCCTGAATTTTTTCCAGACTGTCCCGACTATTTCGGATCGCTTCGTGCAGACTTTCCTCGATTTCTTCTTCCAGCGCTTCTTTGCGAGAGTCTACGTGTTCCGTCAAAATATCCAGTTTTTCCTTCAATTCAGTGATGACGCGAAAGTTTTCGCGTGCCTGCCTGATTTCCCCCTCAAAATTATCGGGGGGAAGTGAGTTTTCTCCCATCAAATAGATTCCTTTATTTTTTAACTACTTGCTAATACCTTTTTGAACTATAGGATGCAGGGATTTCAATTTCTTTGCAAAAAATTTTCTCGTTCCCTTCATTCATGCCCGCGAATTTTTTCCCCTGCCAACCCAAAAAGCCACACTCTTGACTTCTAATTTACGGTAATATAGATTGATACTATTGAAAATAAAGGGGTTGTCAATTGGAAAAGTACATTCAGGATTTCAAGTCCTATCTCCTTGGGGAAAAAAATGCTTCGGTGCATACAGTAAACAGTTACCTCACGGATTTGGGTCAGTTCGTTGCGTTTCTGCATGAGTCTGGGCATGGGGAGTCGACCCTTCACCCGACTAAAATAGATCGGTTGGCTATCCGTTCATTCATGAGTTTCCTTTTTGAAAACTCGGCGTCCGGGGCGACCATGGCCCGAAAACTTTCCACTTTAAGCTCTTTTTTCCAGTTCCTGTGCCGGGAAGGTCATCTGAAAACCAATCCGGCTAAAACGGTCCCATCGCCAAAAAAGGTGAACAAATTACCTTCCTATCTTTCAGTAGACGAAATATTCCGGCTGTTGGAGATTCCCAAAGGAAAAACATTTATGGACTCCAGAGACCGGGCGATTCTCGAATTATTTTACAGCACCGGGGTTCGGATCAGCGAACTGGTCGGAATTCGCATGGATGACTTGCACTTGCCGCAACGAATGGTTAAGGTAAGAGGAAAGGGTAAAAAGGAACGATTGCTCCCTATGGGTCAAAAAGCGGTAGACGCTCTAGCGGCCTATATCGAATTTCGCGGGAAGAAAACTGCCAACCTGAGTCCCAAGCCGGAAGAGTTGTTCTTGAATTTCCGGGGCGGTGGGATCTCCGTCCGTGGAGTTCGAAAAATTGTAGAAAAATATATCAAACAGAACCACTTTTCCGGTAAAATCTCTCCTCATTCGCTGAGACACTCCTTCGCCACCCATATGCTCGATGCAGGAGCGGACTTGCGGTCCATTCAGGAGATGCTGGGACATTCGAGTTTATCCACAACTCAAAAGTACACGCACCTCACCATTGACCGTCTGGCGGAGGCTTACGATAAAGCCCATCCCCGTGCACGGGGCAAAAATCCCGTCCGGCACTCCTGACAGCAGGCGGTCTGCTCACGGAGCGGATATTTATTAATTTTTTTAGACAAAATTCCTTACATAATTTCCTATGATGCACGCAACAACCATTCTTTGTGTCAGACAAAAAAACAAAGTGGCCATGGGTGGAGACGGACAAGTCTCCCTCGGCAATACGGTAATGAAACACAGCGCCAACAAGGTGAGAAGAATGCACCATGATAAAGTCATTGGTGGGTTTGCGGGTTCCACCGCCGACGCCTTTTCCCTTTTTGCGAGATTCGAAGAAAAACTTGAAAAGTTCCAGGGCAATCTGGCGCGCTCGGCTGTAGAACTGGCCAAAGACTGGAGAACGGACAAAATGCTCCGCCGCCTGGAAGCCATGCTCATCGTTGCGGACAAGGAAAAATCATTTCTCGTCTCCGGTACTGGAGACGTGATCGAGCCGGACGACGGTATTCTAGCGATCGGGTCTGGAGGCATGTATGCCCTGGCCGCCGCCAAAGCCCTTGTTGACAATACCGACCTCGACGCCCGAAAAATTGTGGAAGAAGCCATGAGCATTGCATCGTCCATTTGCATTTATACCAATTCAAATTTAACGATTGAGGAATTGTAGTTTTATGAACGAAAGTATTTCCCTGAAAGTTCCTGATAAAAAAATTCCAGATGAATTCATGGCTTCCCTGACTCCTAAAGAAGTCGTCAAGGAACTGGATAAATTCATCGTTGGCCAGAATAAGGCCAAACGTGCGGTTGCCATCGCCCTCAGGAACCGGTGGCGACGTCTGAAATTATCAAAAGAAATGCGCGACGAAGTCGCACCTAAAAATATACTCATGATCGGCCCTACCGGGGTCGGTAAAACGGAAATCGCCCGTCGCCTCGCCCGGCTTGCAAAATCCCCGTTCATCAAAGTAGAGGCTTCCAAATACACGGAAGTGGGTTACGTGGGACGCGACGTTGAGTCCATGGTTCGGGACCTTGTGGAATTGAGCCGATCCATGGTCCGTGATGAAAAGGAAGAGGAGGTTCAGAATAAAGCCCGTGAACACGCCGAAGAGCGTCTGCTCGACCTATTGTTGCCCCCCCCTCCGGGAAGCCCGTTTTCCCAGGGGAACGATAACAGCCGTGACCGGGAAAATGAATCGCACGGAAATACCCGGGAAAAATTCGCCCGTTATCTGAAAGAAGGCCGGTTCGATGACCGAATGGTGGAAATTGACATTCAGGAAAAATCCGCGCCCATGGTCGATGTGATATCCGGTCAGGGCATGGAGGAAATGGGCAATAATATTAAGGATATGCTGGGGTCTATGTTTCCTCAAAAAACTAAAAGAAAAAAACTGAAAGTCCCGGAAGCATTCAAGGTGCTGGCACGCGAGGAAGCTGAAAAACTGATCGACCCTGAAAAACTGGCTGAAGAGGCATTGGAGCGGGCTCAGCAAAACGGCATCATTTTCATCGATGAAATCGACAAGATCATTGGTCGCCAAGGTGCTCAGGGCGGGGCAGATGTTTCCCGAGAAGGCGTACAGCGGGACCTGCTCCCCATTGTCGAGGGTTCCTCGGTAAACACCAAATACGGAATCGTAAAAACAGATCACATCCTGTTTATATCGGCTGGGGCTTTTCACGCCGCAAAACCTTCGGATCTGATCCCGGAGTTTCAGGGAAGATTTCCGATCCGCGTAGAGCTGGACTCCCTCAACAAGGCGGATTTCATCAGAATTCTCACCGAGCCCGACAATGCCCTGATCAAGCAATATGTATCACTTATGAAGACGGAAGGCATCGAAATCAGCTTTTCGGAGGATGCTATTGAGGAAATCGCGGCCATGTCCGCTACCGTCAATGAGCGAACCGAAAACATCGGCGCCCGGCGCCTGCAAACCATCATGGAAAAGCTATTGGAGGATATTTCTTTCGACGCTCCCGACCTCCAGAATAAAACCATTGCCATCGATGCGTCGCATGTGAAAGACAAACTCAAGGACATTATCGAAAACGAAGATCTGAGCCGCTTCATTCTCTAAAAGGACCCCCCGTGGAAAAAAGCATCCAAAAAGCTGAAATCCTGATTGAAGCTCTGCCCTTCATCAAATTTTTTTACGGCAAAACCATTGTCGTTAAATATGGCGGCAATGCAATGGTCTCCGATGATTTGAAGGAGGACTTTGCCCGCGATATTGTTTTGATGAAATATGTCGGCATCAATCCCATCGTCGTGCATGGCGGTGGGCCGCAAATCGGCAAAACGCTGGATGCTTTGGGAATCAAGTCGGAATTCGTTCAGGGGCAGAGAATCACCAATAAGGAAACCATCGATGTGGTGGAAATGGTGTTGGGGGGTAAGGTCAATAAAGAAATCGTATCTCTCATCAACCGCCACGGAGGACAGGCCGTCGGCATCACGGGAAAAGACGGCGACCTGATCCTCGCCAAGCGTCATCGAAAGATTAAAAAATCTGCCGAGACCGACCGGCCAGAAATCATCGACCTTGGCCTCGTGGGAGAAATTATCCAGGTCAACCCGAAAATTCTCGATACCCTCGACAAGGGCGGATTTATTCCAGTCATCGCCCCGATAGGCAAAGGGGAAAATCAGGAGACCCTGAACATCAACGCGGATTTCGTAGCGGCCAGTATAGCGTCCGCCCTGAAGGCGGAAAAACTCGTGTTGATGACCGACACGGAAGGCGTCAAAGACAAGGATCAAACTCTGATATCTGAACTCACTCGCAAAAAAGCATTGAATCTTATCAAGACCAACGTCATTCGTGACGGCATGCTCCCCAAGGTCAACTGCTGTCTGGAGGCGTTGCAAGGAGGGGTAACTAAAACCCATATCATTGATGGACGTATTAAACATTCTCTGCTTTTGGAATTATTCACCGAAAAAGGAGTGGGAACTCAAATCATTGAAAAATAAATCATTCCTTCCTTTCTACCTACAGGCATCCTGAATTGTAGTCATAACTCCTACAAAAAAATCATTATAAAGATGATTGTTGTTTTTCAGGTTCAGCCATCATAATGGCACTCATTTTGTTGATTGATGCAATGTTGGTTTCCTCCATCCGCTTTGCCCGTCAAGAGATGGCACCCCTTGGAGTCAGTCTTTATTTATTATTTCCAAACTCTGAGTTCCAAACAATAAAAACCAATTATTTTTAAAATGGAATTTTAGCCTCTCCGAATCGATCTCTCCTATCAGGAGAAGAAAATTTTTGACGTTGGCTTAACTTGAATAAACGGAGGCCAGCGAGTGTAGTGCTCGTCTGAAAAGAACATGCTCACAACAGAAACAAAAAACATCAAAGTCCTTCTTGCCGATGAGCATCCAATAGCGTGCCAGGGAATACAATGTGTCTTTGAGCACACCCCCGATATAACGATCGAAGAAGAAGTAACAAACGTACCCGACTTACTGAAAAAAGTCGGTGAAACCAAATTTAATATGGTCTTATTCGATATCAGCATGTCCGGCTTCGGCGGTTTGGATGTCCTTAAAACAATTCGGTCGGAACGGCCGGACCTTCCCGTTTTAATATTCAGTAGCTTACCCGAGGACCAGTACGCCTTAAGGTGTTTAAAGGCAGGCGCGGCAGGTTTTTTGCCTAAAACCTGCTCAAAAAAGCAGTTGATCGAAACTATCCGGAAAGTAGCCGAGGGAAGGAAGTACGTTAGCCCCGCTCTCGCAGAGAAGTTGGCTTGCGACCTTGACTTTGACTCGGAAAAACCTCTTCATCAGTCCCTTTCAGATAGAGAATACCAGGTGTTCTGCATGATCGCGTCGGGAAAAACTGTATCGGAAATCGCTACAGAACTTTCCCTGAGCGTCCCCACCATCAGCACCTATAGAGGCCGGATCCTGGAAAAGATGAAATTGAGCAATAATTCCCAACTGGCCTATTACGCCATAAAGAGCGGTCTTATTAACTAATCTGCTCCTTCATTCCCAATCCCTCCCATTGTAGTACTTAATGCTACATTTTTTTCACATTTGGCACGATTGTTACGGGAAATGTATTGTGTTTCAATGAGTTAGTTTTATCGTACTGACCCGTTCTCAATATTTCCAACCAAAAAGAATAAGGACACCTCTAAAAATTAGTTTATTACGGGAAATCGAACATTGCACAAGATTTCTTATATCGGTGGCACGGGCGACCTATCCTTAAATTTAAGGGTAGGTTGCCTGTCCCACTAAAACAAAGCCATCTCCTTAAATTAACGATTAGGAACATTTAGTCTATTTTTAGAGATGCCCATAATAAACAAACCGCTGTATTATTTGCTCACTCATTATTTTTTACAGTTCTAAATGATGTAACTTATTGAAACCTAGCCAGTCAGTGCCAATGCTCATGATTTTTCTTGCCAAAAAACTATAAACCTGCAGACTCGTTTTTAAAGGAATCGAATGGTAAATGAGGTAAATAGCAGCAATCCTCGAGAATTGGCTTTAAAAACTCAATCAAAACACTGGGGTGAAAGGTTATCCCTCCTGCTTTCGCCCAATGTCCGCTTATCCTTTGCCACTATCTTCCTCCTTGCCGCCATTGGCTGGTTTGGGCTGGCGGCTGTCGAGAAGGAGATGAAAAGGAATCTCGCCGCACAGCTTCAGACAACCCTTTTCGCTAACGTAGAAGCCTTAAAAATCTGGGTAGAAGATAAAAAACTGGATGCCCAGGTTTTGGCGGCGCAACCCGAAATCCGGAAAAAAATACTTTCCTTAATCGAACTTGCCAGACATGAGGATTTGAAACCAGAGTTTTTAAGAGAAACTCAGGAACTCATTTGGCTAAGAGAGCACCTTGGCGCCGCATGCAAAAAATACGGTTTTATAGGGTTCGTTCTATTGGACAGCACGGGTTTTCAGGTTGGAGCTCTTTTGGATGCGCCCCTCGGCAAGCGTTAATTGATCGAACGGTCTGATTTTTTCTACCGCTCCCTGCAAGGAGACACGGTTGTCTCTCATCCGCTTGCAGGTGAGGTTGACTTGCCGGACATTCATGGCATCTGGCGGAAAAACTGGCCCACCATGTTTGCTTCCACCCCTATCCGCAACCCTGCCGGGGAAATCGTCGGGGTGTTGTCATTTCGTATTCGCCCGGAGATCGCCTTCACCCGTATGTTGGAAATCAGCCGTTGGGGACAAACAGGAGAAACCTATGCCTTTAACGGCGATGGTCTCATGCTCTCAGACAGCCGATTCATCCCGCAACTGAAAAAGGCGGGACTTCTCCCGAACCAACCCGAGAACCGCGCCATTCTGCAAATGCAAATCCGCAACCCCGGCGGGAACATGATGGAAGGTTTCCGCCCTACCCTTCCTCGCTCGCAACAACCGCTGACGCTCATGGCCGCAAGCGCAACACAGGGAGAAACGGGGGTCAATGTGGACGGATACACCGATTACCGGGGAGGGCTGGTGGTAGGCGCCTGGACCTGGCTTCCGGATCACTTTTTTGGAGTGACCACGGAAATGGATGTGGACGAGGCATTTTCGCCTTTGCAAACCATGAACTACTGGTTTGTTTTAATATTCGGGCTTTTCGCGCTTTCCACTTTTTCCGCCTTTTTATTTCATATCCGCCAGGTTCACACAGAAAGTGACCGCCAAGCGGCTCTGCAAAAAATAACTGAAAGTGAAATCCGTTTCCGCGCAATGATGAACAACGCCGGCGACGCCATCATCACCATTGATGAGTTGGGCTCGATCGAAACCTTCAACCCGGCGGCGGAGAAAATCTTTGGCTATCAAGTTTCGGAGGTGCTCGGTCGCAACATAAAATTCCTGATGCCGGAGCCCTACCGGTCCGACCATGACGGATACCTGCAACGGTATTTGTCCACAGGACAGGCAAGGATCCTTGAACTCAACCGGGAAGTCCCGGGCATGCGCAAAAACGGGTCTATTTTTGACCTGGAATTATCCGTCCGGGAAATTACTGTTTCAGGCAAAATCCGGTTCATAGGGACCGTGAAGGATATCACCGAACGTAAAACGGCAGAAACTAAGCTTAAAACCTACGCTGTTGAACTGGAGCGCAGCAATATAGAGTTGCAGGATTTCGCCGCCATTGCCTCTCATGATCTTCAGGAACCGCTTCGCAAAATCATAATTTTTGGAGACCGTTTGGAAACGCAAATTTCCAATCAGGACCCACAAGGCCCGGAAACCTTGAAACGAATGCAAAAATCCGCTGAGCGAATGCGACGGTTTATTGATGACCTCCTCGCGTTTTCCAAGGTAGCCGCTAAAACAAAAAAATTGGCGCCGATTGACCTGAATAAGCTGGTCCCCCAAGTCGTGGAAGACCTTGATTTAATGATCAAAAAAAGCCAGGGAAAGGTTTTTATGGGGCGTTTGCCCATCATCAGCGGGGATAATTTTCAAATGCGCCAACTGTTTCAAAACCTGATCTCAAACGCTCTCAAGTACCATAAAACAGATGTTCCTCCCGTTATCAAAATAAGGTGTTCTTCGAAAACGGGTGGATTTTATCGGATCTCTGTTGAGGACAATGGAATCGGTTTTGATGAAAAATATACGCATAAAATTTTCAAGCCCTTTGAGCGTCTGCACACAAACGATCAATATGAAGGGACGGGAATGGGTCTCGCTATTTGCCAGAAAATTGCAACCCAGCACGGTGGGGAAATTACCGTCAAAAGCAAACCCTCCCAGGGAACCATTTTCACCATTTCTTTACCCGCCCCAACTTCATCTCCCCTTAAGCAGAAGCATGAACTTGCTTAACCTCAATGAAATCAGTGATTCCTTATCTGGTTAGGATGATTTGATGAAACTTGCTTGTTGTTGACATTACCCCCCTTGACTGCTAATTTATTTAAATAAAAGGTTTAGTAATCAATCCTTCAGGTGAATTCACCAATCAACCCATGGGTAATTTTCAGTTGGATGCCAGAAGGAGATCGGTGCTATTGGAAGTGGTCAACGATTACATCCAAAATGCGGAACCGGTAGGCTCCCGAAGCATCTCAAAAAAACATCCTGAAAAATTGAGCGCCGCAACCATCCGCAATGCGATGTCGGATTTGGAAGAGTTGGGATATCTGCATCAACCCCACACGTCCTCAGGCCGCATCCCAACGGACCAAGGCTATCAATTTTATGTGAATCACCTCCTCAACCCACAAAACTTTTTAAAAGAAGTCGATGGTCAGACCGATGATTATGGAACGGGAAGTCACAATCTTCAGGAGGTTTTAGAAACCGCGTGCGAAATGCTTTCCAAAAATTCGAATCAAACGGGGCTGGTCATGCTCCCGCCTTTCTCTCACACGCTGTTCAAACAGATCGAGTTTATCAAAGTAGCGTCCGATAAAGCCCTTGCTGTGTTCTACTCTGACCTTGGAATTCTGCAAAACAAGATTATTCCTCTGGAAAATGAGACAACGCAGGAGCAACTGACTTCTATCTCTCATTATCTCAATAAGGAGTTCAGTGGGAAATCGATCCAGGCTATCCGCGTGGAGCTTATTTATCGTTTGAAAAATGAGCGGGAACATTATGACCAGTTGACAAAGAAAGCCGTGGATCTTTCCAGTAAGCTTTTTGCGGAAGATTTAGAAAAAAACCCACTCATCGTGGAGGGGGCTTTAAACTTACTGGATCATCCTGAATTCAGAGCCGATCTGGAAAAAATCAAAGGCCTGCTAAAAGCTCTGGAAGAAAAATCCAAACTGGTCAGTCTTTTGGATCATTGCCTCAAACACGATGGCATGACGATCCTCATTGGACAGGAAATTTTGGGTGAAGAAATGGAAGCGTGCAGTTTGATTGCACAAAATTATCAAAAGGGAGACGCTACATTGGGAGCGCTTGCCATTTTTGGCCCTAAACGGATGGACTATAAAAAAATTATCTCACTCGTAAATCAAACCGCAAAAACGGTTTCAAACTTAATATCGCAAAAAGATCTGGAGTATTAAAATAGAATCATGAAAGACAAAGAAACCTTTCCCACCGATCAGGATTTGGATTCAGAAATTCAGGAATCTGAAATAGCGCCATCAGAAATCAATGGAGAAGCAAATGATTATGAAGATGTGACGGAGTCTGAAAAAGATCCTATTGAAATCCTGAATGAAAATCTGCAAAAAAAAGAAGACGAAATTGCGGAACTGAAAAATGAATTTCTACGCTATAAAGCGGAAACCGAAAATTTCAAAAAAAGACTGCGCAAGGAAAAAGAGGACTTTTCCCAGTACGCCAACGAACGTCTGCTAAAAGAGCTGACTCTCATCAACGACAACCTGGAACGCGCCCTTTCCGCTCCCAGCCCCACAGTCGAAAGCCTGCAACAAGGCGTAGAGATGATTCTGAAACAATTTCATTCCTTTCTGGAAAAACAAAATGTGGAACCCATAGAGGCCCTGGGTAAAACGTTTGACCCCAATCTGCACGAAGTCATGTGCCAGGTGGAATCGGACGAACATGAGGAAAACACCGTCACCGAAGTATATTCTAAAGGCTATCAATTGAACGGTCGAATCCTCCACCCTTCAAAGGTCGTGATCGCAAAAGCTCCAGAAAAAAAATCCCCGGAATCATCTGACTGATATGATCAGGAATCCAAGGCAGTCCAATTAAAGGTTTCTGCCCATGCCTGAGCTTCCTGAAGTTGAAACCCTGAGACGCGCCCTGCTCCCTCTGGTAAAGAGCAAAACCCTTCTGCAATTAAAATTTTTCCGCAAAGACATCCGCTTTCCTATCCCGCAGCAGAAACTGCTGGAGGAATTGACGGGCAAAATTATTTCCGACATCACCCGCCGCGGAAAATATTTATTGGTGCATGCCCCCACAGGCGCCATGCTTTTACATTTGGGGATGAGCGGGAGGGTGGTTCGGCACCCGTCCCTGGAACCTGTGGAGAAACACACGCACGCGATTTTCCATTTCGAGCCGGATGTTTATTTACATTTTATCGACCCGCGCCGCTTCGGATGTATCCTGTGGGCACCGAATCATGAAGGCCACCCGCTTCTGAACCATCTGGGCCTGGACCCTCTGGATGGTGAAACAACCACCCCAAAAGCGTTAAAATTAATGGCCAAAAACCGAAAGGCGCCGATCAAATCCTTTCTCATGGATTCCAAACGCATCACGGGTGTGGGTAATATCTATGCCTGCGAATCCCTATTCCAGGCGAAGATCAAACCTATGCGCCACGCAGGGAAAATCACTCTTGCCGAGTGGAAACAATTGATTCCCTCTCTACAAGACATCCTGAACAACAGCATCGCATCCGGTGGCACCACGTTGCGCGATTTCTTCAGCGCCGACAACACTCCCGGCTACTATGCGGTGAATTTGTCCGTATACGGAAAAGAAAACCAGCCCTGCCCCGATTGCAAAACTCCCATCGTGCGGGCCGTCCATTCCGGAAGATCGACATTTTACTGTAAAGTGTGCCAACGAAAATAATCGCGAAGTTTTCTCCGTATCGCCCTGCCCCTTGCTTTATAATTGAAAACGTTCCAAAAATTTAACTTTAACTATGAGCCAGCCCCTTTAAAAAAGGGATTGGCGATTGCAAAAGCCATAAGATATCAACTTCCAGAGGCCCCTGTACAACTCCTATGAAACGATCCATCGGCCTCATTACCCTCAACGCTAAATTCATTCAGACCGCCCTGAGTTTGAGATACCTAAGGAATGCGGCCCGGACTGCAGGCTATCAAAATGTCTGGATTCATGAATTCGTTATCAATCAACCCGTCTGGAAAATCGCCGCCGAGATTCAACAACGCCAGCCTGATATTCTGGGACTCAGCATCTATATCTGGAACCGCCATCAAAGTTTCGAATTGATCGAGCGGTTGAGAAAACAGAACCCGGAACTGAAAATCGTCATCGGCGGACCGGAAGTCTCGTTTGAAAAAGAATTGTCGGATCAATACACCGTCATCTCAGGGGAAGGCGAGAACAAGTGGGTCGAGTTTCTTCAGTATCAACAGCGTAACGAAAACCCGCCAAAGGACGTGTTGGACCGCTGGAACACCTATGGAGTGGATTTGCCGGAGTTGGTTCCTCCTTACCTTGAGGAAGATTACCCGCATTTAAAAAATCGTATCGCGTATCTTGAGACTTCAAGAGGCTGTCCTTACCTCTGCTCGTTCTGCTTATCCGCTCTGGACAAGAAAGTCCGCTATTTTGAACAGGACGACACGAAGAAACAAATTGAGCAGCTGGTTGCGTCGGGAGCCAAACGGATCAAATTCGTTGACCGCACATTCAATTTAAAGCCAAAACAAATGCAGGAGTTGATGCAGTGGCTGACCCGGTTCGAAGGCGCATCGTTTCATTTTGAAGTCGTGGCGGATATTTTAACGCCGGACATTCTGGATTTTCTCGCCACTGTTCCAGAAGGAATGTTTCAATTTGAAATCGGTGTTCAAACGACCGATGACACCACGCAGGATTCGATTCAGAGAAAGCAAAATAATAAAAAGCTGTTTGACGCGATTGCAGAGTTGAGCCGCCAGGACAAAATTCACTGCCACTGTGATTTGATATTTGGTCTACCCGGTGAAACGCTGGAACAAATGCTGGAATCATTTAAACAGGTGCTGGCGTTGAAACCGCATGAACTGCAACTCGGGTTTCTAAAATTTCTGCCCGGAGCTCCCATTAATTCGGAAATAGAAAGACATGGATATCAATATCAATCCACCCCCCCTTACGAGATCATCAGCAACAACCTTCTTTCATCGGACGAGGTGATCTATCTCAAGAAATTCACCGAGGTTTTTGACATGTTCTATAACTCAAAGCGCTTTCGGTATTCCATCGATCACCTGTTAAAAAAATGGGACTCTGTGATACTGTTCGATCGTCTTCTCGTGTTCATGGATGACAATGGCCTGTTGTTCCAGTCCAATTCTTTAGACAAGCAGTATAAAATTTTGCACGACGTTTTTTCCCTGGGAAACACCGACTTGGAATTTGATTTATTAAAACTGGATTACCTGTATTCCCAGCGTATATTTCATCTTCCCCGATTTCTTAAAAGCCGAACGGGAGAGTCCGAGAAGATCAAGCAAAAAACCTGGAAAGTGGACCGCAAATCCCCCTTGATTCCTTTCTGCCACGAAATCCAATGGCACGGGGCTGAAGTTGAATTGATCCCCTCCCCTGCCCCCCAGCACTACGTTATCGCTCATCCGAATGAGGACTCCGGGTACATTAATCGACCTTCCGTCATCCTCGTTAGCGATTGATATCGTTATAATTTATTTTAAAATTTCATCTCAAAAGGTTATGATTGGTGTTCCTAACAATCCTATCCAGCGGAAAGAATCCGTTAATAATTTTTATTTAGAGGAGTTCATCATGTCGGAAAAGGCCACAGGCCCTCTGAACCGGAAAAGCCTTATTATTACGGGGGGGGACAAGCGTTCACCCAACCGCGCCATGCTGAGAGCCGTGGGTTTCACGGACGATGATTTTGATAAACCCATCATCGGCATCGCCAACGGGCAAAGCACTGTTACACCCTGCAATGCCGGTCTTGGCAAGCTGGCCGACATTGCCTCTGGCGAAATCCGGGAAAAAGGTGGCATGCCGCAAATGTTCGGCACCATCACCGTGAGTGACGGCATCTCCATGGGAACTGAAGGGATGAAATGCTCCCTCGTCAGCCGCGAAGTCATTGCCGACTCGATCGAAACCGTCTGCCGGGGTGCAAATTTAGATGCGGTCATCTGCATCGGCGGATGTGACAAAAATATGCCCGGAGCCATGATCGCCATGGCCCGTCTGGATATTCCCGGAATATTTGTTTATGGCGGCACCATCAAACCCGGCCATTTACACGGCCAGGATTTAACCGTGGTCAGTGCCTTCGAAGCCGTCGGTCAATACAGCGCCGGGTCTATCGACCAGGAAGAACTGTTTGCGATAGAAAAACACGCCTGTCCCGGATTCGGTTCCTGCGGCGGCATGTTCACCGCCAACACCATGTCATCGGCCATTGAAGCGATGGGGTTGAGTCTTCCTTACAGTTCCACCATGACCAACGAGGACAAAGAAAAAGAGATCAGCACCGGCCAAAGTGCGGCGGCGTTGTTCCCCCTGCTGGAGAAAAACATTGTCACCAGAGATATCATCACCCGCAAATCGCTGGAAAATGCGATTGCGGTGGTCATGGCCGTCGGCGGGTCCACCAATGCGGTTCTGCATCTATTGGCGATAGCTCACTCGCTGGAAGTGGATTTGAAGATCGAAGATTTTGAAACCATCCGGGCAAGGACTCCGCATTTTTGCGACCTCAAACCTTCAGGGAAATATGTCGCCACCGATCTGCATCAAGCGGGAGGCATTCCCCAGGTCATGAAAATGCTGTTGAACGCCGGCCTGATTCATGGAGACTGCCTGACCGTCACCGGAAAAACCGTGGCGGAAAATCTAAAAGATGTTCCTGATATGCCCGACTCCCGGCAGGACGTTATTTTACCTTTGGACAAACCAAAATCGAAGCAAGGTCATTTGGTCATTCTAAAAGGAAATATCAGCCCGGAAGGTTCCGTCGCCAAGATATCAGGCGTGAAAACCCGCCGCATCGAAGGCCCGGCCCGGGTTTTTAATTCGGAAGAAGAGTCTCTCGACGCTATCCTGAAAAACGAAATCAAGGCTGGCGATGTCGTTGTCATCCGTTATGAAGGCCCCAAAGGAGGGCCCGGCATGCGGGAAATGCTGGCTCCCACTTCCGCCCTGGTAGGCGAAGGATTGGGCGATAAAGTGGCACTCATCACCGATGGCAGGTTTTCAGGCGGCACCTACGGGGTCGTTATCGGCCATGTCGCGCCGGAGGCTCAGGTCGGCGGCATGATCGCCTTGCTGGAAGAAGGAGACACGATTGTCGTCGACATCGACCAACATTTGCTGGAAGTCAAATTGTCTGAGGAAGAAATTCAAACAAGAAAAAATAAATGGACCGCGCCGCCGATCAAATACAAATCGGGTGTCCTTGCAAAATATGCCAAACTGGTATCTTCCGCATCCAAAGGTGCGGTTACTGATTGATCACCCTCGCCCGAATTTAAAAATTCAGGGCGCTATTTTTGAGGTTGCAATGTGGCAGATGAAAATCATTTATCTTTAATCAACAAAGGGGCTGAGGTCTGGAACGACTGGGTAGAAAAAAACCCCGATGTAGTCCCCGACCTCTTTCAGGCGGATCTCCGAGGAAAACAGCTTTCAAAATTTAATCTGCAAAAGGCCAATCTTAAAGAAGCCAAACTGCAATCCTGCAACCTCAACAACGCGGTTCTGAGCGATGCCAAATTGCGCAAGGCAAAACTCCAGGAAACCAATCTGCAACGGGCAAATTTTGAAAACGCGGATCTCAGGGAGGTAAATTTCTTCGAAGCCAACCTGCAATTCGCTAATCTACAAAATGCAGACTTGCGCGGCGCTCTGTTCAGTGAAGAAGTCTTGTTCACTCAAGCAAATTTAAAGGGAACCAATCTTACCGGGGCGACCGGTTTAACTGCGGGGCAAATCGAGTCGGCCATTACCGATAAAACCACGCAATTGCCGGACTATCTGGATGAGGAGATGGAGGACGGTTTTCTTTTACAAATGTGACTCCTTCAACCAAAATTCGAAAATACCCTGAATCATGAGACAGCTCCCCAAGTTTCCCAAACACCTATTTTCGGAAGACGACAGAATCAATTTGTACTATTTACACGAGGTGTTTCAAGGCATCGCAGAAATTGTTTCAATTCGTCTGAAACAAAATATAAAGATCGATGTTCCTCTTTCAGGTGGGATGTGGGGAGGTTCTTATTTGGTCGCCGATGAAAATGGAAAAGCCCGTACCAATGTCGTCCGTCTTTACAATATCGTCAGTCTGCCGCAAAACGGCCCGCTGGATGACAGTTCCATATTTGAACAATTCATGGAGACCTACCATCAAACGGCCAGAACTACATTTAAAAATTACGGGCTGGATTTTATCGACCCCCGGTGGGGAGAACCCATTCCCTACACTAACAAAATTAAGCCCACCACCACCCTGCAAATGTGGGACGCCAGCCAACGGGTGAAGTTTCACCGCGCCTTTTTCGTTTGGAACTCGGCACCCTGGGAAGAGTCCATCGTGTATGACGCCGTCCGCAATATCAAGGTGCTCAAGGAACTTCTCAATATAGACAAGCGGCCCGTCAAAAAAACAAAGGAAGAATTGAAGTTCCTTCTACAGGATGTTTTGATCACGTACTTCACACTGCTGCCAGCTTTAACTCCCGACTTTGCGGAACATGCAAAACCCATCGCAAAAGAATTATTGGAACATTTTTTGACGGGAATGCACGACGAGGAGCTTATTGAGGAACAGTTTCACAAGGTCTACTCCAACGCGTTGGTGTATGGCTATGAAGAATCTCTCGCGGCTCCTTACAAACAGGAGGGTCTGGATATCCAGCAGGTGGAAAACTGGCCGGTTGAAAAAATTAATTGGGTTCCTGAGAAACTCAAAGAAACCTTGTGTCCTTATTTAAGAGATACGTTCACTAAATTCAAAAACAACCTGGAAAAGGAAATAATCAAAAGTCCTTCCCATTAAATTCAACCCTGACTTCCTATCATTCTGTTTTATCCAATTTGGTAAACTTAGAACCTTCCAACGTCAGGTTATACATCAATCCCTTCTGTCCCAAAATAAACCCGACAATGGGGTCTTTAACATTGGTGGTATCCAAAGAATCTCCCATCCCCAGAGTGATCAAGGCAACCGACCCATCAACACCGGCTTCCCAACCCTCGCTGGCTCGAAACTCCTTCAGTGTTTTTTCACTCATGAAAACAAGAATTACCGTCTTGACCTGGGCACCCAGCTGAAACCCGATCGATGCCGCCGCCGTGTTGTAATATTCAACCGACTTGCCATTGATTCGTAGTGCTCCCTCACCATATTCTCCGCCAATTCCAAACCCGGCTTTGTATACTTTCGGAAATACAAGAACACCTTTTGATTTTTTTAACAGGCCTTCACTGCCGTGGACTTCTTTGTGAAAACGTTCCAAAGCAACATCCACACCCACATTGATCTCTCTCGCCGTGGCAGCAGACGAGTGCTCCACTACTATAAGACCAAATAACATTATCAAACCGGAAAGCAGAAAGGCATGAGTTTTAATTTTCATAAAATTTTATTTCCTCTCCCAGATATCAAAATATAAATTTTGATAAGCCGCTTCCGAAACCACTTCAATGTGTTCCGTAACTGACGTTACTCCCTTTGTATCCTTGATGACTTGAAGAACCTTGTCCTTTTCAAATTGACTCTTGGCTTTTCCAATCACATAGACATTGTTTTTAACCGACCTGTAAAAATAATTGACCGAGGTCACGTTTTGTCCAGTTATCAGTTGAGCCTTGATTTTAGTTTCAATCCAGAAGTCATCCACTGTTTGCCCGACACCGCTTTTCTCATCTTCCTTGCCTTTATTCTGTTTTTGATCTTCCTTTTGTTTACGCCGAGCTTCTTTTTCTTCCTTGGTCACTATTTGGATATGATCATAAAATTTCTTGATTCTGTCATCCTGTTTTGCAAGTTTTATCACTTCCTTGTGAACCGCCGAGTCGTCTAAAGTGCCGGTGAGCATGACCCGCTGTTCCCAAACATCGGCACTGACATCGAGAAGAAGGCCTTTGTCTTTATCTGATAAACGATCCAAAATAGACGTATGAATTTTCAAGTCAATTTTTGGTCCTGTCCAGATCGATCCTGCCACACCCGTGCCGCAGTTTCCTGATATACGGTGGCGCAACCACCCGAAATTAACAGTGATAACACAATAAAAAGAGTAGTTAATCGCTTAACAAAAGACTCCTCCATAATGATACGCTCCTAGATTTTTATATAATGAAAATGGTTAGATTTGAACACAGCAAAAATAGGCATTCTAAAAAAGAATACTTATGTAAAGAGCACGGAATAATAAACCCAGACAGCCTTCACGCTATTAGAATAACGAAAGAATTATGACAAGGAAAGCCTATTTGCTATAACTGACGATAAGATAGGAATTTTGGGATCCTACAGAGAATCAACTGATTAGTGGAGGCGTAAAAGAATCCAGCC
Source organism: Nitrospinota bacterium (assembly GCA_027619975.1). Taxonomy (NCBI): domain Bacteria; kingdom Pseudomonadati; phylum Nitrospinota; species Nitrospinota bacterium. The sequence goes on along the minus strand of JAQCGX010000007.1, from coordinate 48,568 downwards.
AATGATTCCTTTCTGACCATTACGTTCATTATTACCTCCGTTCCATACTGCAACAGCCATCTGGGTTGCCCCCTTGAATTGAGCATCTCCGGAATCGGAGTCGGTGAGCGAACGACGAAAAACGACACGCCAACGATTGTTTTTCCATACCCCTTTCCCTTGAACGTTTTGTTCGTCTTGAATCGTCAGGGTGCTGAAACCCTCGGCGTTCAAATCTTCAACAGGGGATGCCCGGTCAGGACGCGCGACCGTCGTTCCTGTCGATGTAAAATCATCCGGCCCGCGTGTACGCTTATTATTTTGATCGCCAATGTCCTTTTCCCAGGCCGCTTTCCACTGCCAGATGTTGACCACCTCATTTTCGCTTCCCATGGTAATCATTGGCGCCTCTGCCGCTGGCTGCAAAGGAAACATGAGGGCGGCCTGATCCGTGTAGCGATCGGAATGACCATAAAAATTATCCTTCGCTGCATCTTCCCATTCCAGAAGAAATGCGATATCCGATCCGTTGCTCACGGCGCTCAGGTTGACTTCTTTCACAGAGGGATTCGGCCATTTGGGATTGGTGATCATTTGCGGCCCCAATTCAAGAGAGATCTTTTTGGGGGCATCCGGAGAACTCCAGAACGTGGCATCAGGACTCAGAGGAAGATCCCCTGATATTTTTAACACGTCAAGAGTGGCGACACAGCTTCCATTTTCAAGGCACTGCTCAACATCGCTTGAACTTGTCCCACAAGCGACGATCAAAATAGTCACAAAAATAACAATCGCGGACTTCCATTGTTTCATTTTAAAATAACCTTAAAATTGGGGAGGCACTAAGAAACGAACGCTGGCAGGCCCTGAAAGGATTCAACAATACCTTCCAGTTCCTTTTTTATTTCTTCTGTGTAAGGACCAACAATGACCATATTGAGGTTTTCGGGGACAAAGATTTTGCGGGCCACATTTATAATTTCTTCTCGGGTGATGGGTTCCACCAGTGCCCATTCTTCATCTGCGGAAATTACCTTGGAATACAGTTGAGCTAATCCGTAGCGCGAGATTTGTTTGCAAGGATCATCCTGGTCTACATCCAATTCGAAAAAATATCTTTGTTTGACAAAATTCAGCTCATCTTGCGAAGGTCCTGTCTCCAATAGTTTTTTAATTTCATCTATCAGAATAGTGGCGACCTGGCAAACTTTTTCCGGCCTCACGTTGACATCGAAGTCCACCGTTCCCGTATCTGAAAAACTGGTGATACGGCAATCCACGGAATACACAAGGCCCCTGTCCTCTCGCAAAGCCCGTTGCAAGCGGGAGCTGAAACCATCGTCAAAGACGCGTCCGATCAGGCAAAGAGGAAAATAGTCCGGATGATTATACGATACCGAACGAAAGCAGAGTTGCAACTGTATCTGGCTGTCCGAGTCGTATTGAAACGCCTGCGCCGGGGATTTTTGATCTTCGTTCAGGCTTTTATTAAAGTGATCGATCGCAATTCCCTCTCCCTTGTCCGGGATCTTTGAAAAATACTGTTTGACCAAATCAAAAAACTCTTCGTGAACAATAGGCCCGGCACCGACAAAGATCATATTGCTGGCATGGTAATATGCATTAAAATATTCCTGGAGCATCTCTTTGTTAATCGACTTTATGGTTGATTCGGTTCCGATGGTAGGCATGGACAAAGAGGATCCCTGATAAAGCAAGCGGCAGGCGATGTTATCGATATCAACATTTTCCCCTTTTTCGTTGAGTTCTTCCAGGCATTCCTCCAAAATGATCTCCCGTTCAAGCTCAATTTGAGGAAATGTGGGTTCGCTGAAAAAGTCAGCAAATAACTCAACGGCACGCTTGATCTGGGAAATATGAGGGCTGAATGCAAAACAGGTGTATTCACACAAAGTGGAAGCGCGAAGTTCGCGACCCACGGTTTCAAACTCCCGGTTCAAGGATAGAGAGTCAGGATATTTCGCATTTCCACGATACAGCATGTGCTCAAGAAAATGGGAGACCCCGTTATTCTGCTTATTTTCAAAACGCAATCCGGCCCGAACGAACAAAGCCATTTCCATGGTATGAAAATGCGGCATTTCGATCGTGACCACGGTCATTCCATTTGGCAATGCTTCCGTAATGTTTCTTAATTCAGCGTGTTTTAATTTCATAAATGGGAAATTCCGTGCCGCAAAGCGGCGGTAAAAATTTGATTATCGATGAAAGTTGTTGAGGAAGGTCATTATCTCATAGTGACTGCCATGTCGTCTAAAAAAGGATCAAATATTTTTTAGCTTTGCACTATTTCAATCTTCACTAAAACCGATATTTTATAGAAATGAATTCTAAAAACTGGGCGGAAAACGATATCGAACGAGGGATAAGCTATCTCGCCGATCACGAAGAACAAGCAACCACCGAGACAATAATACATGCAGGGGAAGACACCACAATTCTCCTGCCTTCCGGGCTTCCTGTCTATGGAGCCAATATCACCGGCATCTTCATGATGGCTCCCTTGCTTTTGTTCATAGCCATCCTGATTTTATTTCCAATACGAATTCTCGGGTCCACCCATGGTCTTTCCTCGTTCACATTGGTACTGGGTTTATGCTTCCTTCTCCTCGGTTGGGGACTCACAAAAGTCATTCAACTCATGCTGAAAAACAGAGATTTGTTTCCCCGCTGTTATTTTGTCACCTTGGGTCTTCAGGGAATTGCGATGCACTTCACCCGGCTGCACTTTCCTTTTCATGCCCCCCGGATGGCAGTTAGGTGGAAAGATATTCAAACGGTGCGGAGAAATAAAATTTTGTTTTTACCAGCCCTGTTGTTTGGAATCCCCAGAGTAACAACCCTTGAAGTCATTTGCTCTGGCGGAAAAAAAATCCTCATCCCCTTTCGCCTTCCCAGGGAAAAATCAGACGCTCTCGCGGATAAAATTGAATTGCTGATTCAACAGAAGATAAAATAATAAATTCCTGCAGACTTTTTGATTTAACCTCTTCATTCAAACCGAATCGCTTCTTCGCCTAAAATGGCTTCTATGCCCTGAATCACTTCATCCGAGGGCTGGATTCTCAAACTTTCTTCCACCCGGATGGTTTTAGTTTTATCATCTGGAAAAATAAAATGGATCAGTGTTTCGTTATTGCCCTTATGTGCGGCAAGAACATTTTTTATTTCCAAAAGTGTTTCCTTTTCCAGGCCGGGTGTCCTGAGATGAATATGAACCTTCCCTTTCCAGTGATTTTTTGCGTCGGACAAGGGATAGATTTCATCAGCTATGACTTTTGGCAAGCTGCCCTCGGCATCCACCTTGCCTTTGACCAGCAATGGTTCCTCGCTGTGCAACAACGCTTCCGATTCCGCAAACGTTTCGGGCCAGAGAATGACTTCGACCGAGCCATGCAAATCCTCCAGAGTCACGATGGCCATCTTATCGCCCTTGCGCGTGGTTTTCGACAATATTTTCATGGGAATTCCGGCAAGACTCACAGAGCGCGCGTGGGCCATTTCGCTGATGCTGGCGGAATTTGCATCCGTGAACCAGGCCAGGTCTTTCACGTACCCATCCAGAGGATGACCGGTGATGTAAAACCCGATCGATTCCTTTTCGTATTTCAATCGCTCCTGCTCACTCCACTCTTCAATCGTTTCCTGATTCGTTTCTTTATTAACATCCACCTGTTCTTCAAAGACTTCAAACATACTGGATTGACCCAGTTGACGATCCCGCTGATTCGCCTGCGCCATTTCCATTGTGGATGGCAAATTTATCATTTTGCTCGAACGGCTTTCTCCCAATGAATCGCAGGCCCCGCTTTTAATCAGGCTTTCCAGCACCCGTTTGTTCACCTGCCTGAGATCCACGGACTCGCAAAAGTTTTTTAATGATGGGAAATGACCCTGCTGTTTGCGGGTTTCCAAGATCGAATCGATCGCCGCCGACCCCACGTTTTTGATCGCTCCCAGACCAAAGACCAACTGGTCGTCGGATATGGAAAAATCTTTGGTGCTGAAATTTACGTCCGGCGGCTGCACCTTTATTTTATTCTCCCGACAATCGTGAATGTATCGCAAAACCTTGTCGGTGTTATCCATATCGCTGGTGATCAAAGCGCCAAAAAATTCCAACGGATAATGCGTTTTCAGGTACGCAGTCTGGTAAGAAACCTGGGCATAGGCGGCACTGTGCGATTTATTGAAACCGTATCCGGAAAATTTCTCCATGAGTGAAAATATTTTGTCCGCCTTTTTCTCCGGTCGTTTTTTCTCCTTACAGCCGTCCATAAATTTTTGCCGTTGCGCCGCCATTTCCTCGGCTTTCTTTTTCCCCATCGCACGGCGAAGTATATCGGCATCACCCAGTGAAAAACCGGCAAGCACACTGGCAATGTTCATGACCTGCTCCTGATACAAAATGACCCCGTGAGTTTCCTTCAGAATATCTTTCAACTCAGGAAGATCATACTTTTCCTCCATCGTTCCGTGTTTGCGTTTGACATAGTCATCCACCATGCCACTTTCCAGCGGGCCAGGACGGTACAGCGCAAGGAGAGCGATGATGTCCTCAAAACAATCAGGTTTCATTTTTTTCAGCAGGTCGCGCATGCCGGAACTTTCCAACTGAAACACCCCCAGAGTCCGCCCGTCGCTCAACAGTTTGAAAGTCTCCGGATCATCCAACGGAATACCCGAAATATCCAGATCAACATTTCGAGACTGCTTTATAAGTCGTAGAGCATTATCGATCACCGTCAAGGTTTTGAGACCCAGGAAATCCATTTTCAACAGTCCCAGCTTCTCCACATTGGTCATGGAAAACTGAGTCACCACTTCGTCGTTGCCGCCTTTATAGAGGGGCAAAAACTGAGTCAACGGCTTCGAAGATATGACCACCCCCGCCGCATGAGTGGAACAATGACGGGGAAGCCCTTCCAGGCTCAGGGCTATTTCCAGAAGCTCCGCAACTTTCTCATTTTCCTTTTTCAATTCCCCAAACTTGGACTCCTCTTTAAAGGCTTCCTCAAGGGTGATATTCAAGCGGTTGGGAACCAGCTTGGCAAGCTTATCCACTTCTCCGTAGGTCAAATCCAAAACCCGGCCCACATCCCGGAGCACGCCTTTGGCGTTCATGCTGCCGAAAGTGATGATCTGGGAAACGTTTTGTTCGCCGCCGTATTTTTCGGTCACATAATTGATTACTTTTTCCCGGCCCTCGATGCAGAAGTCGATATCGATATCGGGCATGCTCACCCGTTCGGGATTCAAAAACCGTTCAAACAGCAGACTGTATTTTAACGGGTCGATATCGGTGATTTTCAAAGCGTAAGCGACGACGCTTCCGGCGGCGGAGCCTCGTCCCGGCCCCACAGGAATATTCTGGGAACGGGCGTGGTCGATAAAATCCCAAACGATTAGAAAATAACCGGGATACCCCATATCGCGAATGATCCCCAACTCAACCTTGAGACGGTTTTCATAGGCTTGCTTATCAAACGCAACCCCGCGCTTCGTCATAGTGTCCATGCGCTCCTGCAAGCCCGACCTGGCTTTCTCTTCCAGGTAACTTTCGAGCGTATAGCTTTCAGGCACCGGATAATCGGGAAAGTTGAGCTTGTCGAATTCCATTTCCAGATTGCAGCGCTCGGCGATTTTCACCGTATTTTCGATCGCCTCGGGAACCTCCTTGAACAGTTCAATCATTTCCTCCGGAGATTTGAAATAATATTCATCGGATGGATACTGCATGCGATACGGATCGTGGATGGTCTTTCCCGTTTGCAGGCACAGCAGAATTTCATGCGCACGAAAATCCTTCTTCTCCAGGTAATGGCAATTATTTGTGGCCACCAGCGGCAAGGAAAGTTTCTTGCCAATTTGAATCAACTCTTTGTTGATTTTTTCCTGATACTCCATTTTGTGATACTGCATCTCCAGGAAGAAATTACCTTCCCCCATAATTTCCCGGTACTGTCCCGCCACTTCCATCGCACGCGGGATGTCTTCTTTGCTGATGCAGTCGGCCACCTCCCCGCGTCCGCAGGAACTGAGCGCAATCAAGCCTTCTGCATGCTCGGCCAATAATTCCTTATCAATTCTGGGTTTATAGTAAAAACCCTCAAAATATCCTGAAGTCACTAAAAGCAAAAGATTTTTATATCCCGTGTCATTTTGAGCCAGCAGAATGAGATGGTAGGACGCATCGCGGAGGTGGTGCTTGCTTTTCTTTTCGTGCCGACTTTCAGGGGCGACATACACTTCGCAACCGATAATGGGATTCAATCCATGACGCTTGGCCCCACTATAAAACTCCACCGCCCCGAACATGTTGCCGTGATCGGTCATGGCGACGGCAGGCATTTTGTATTCCACAGCTCTTTTAAACAGGGAGTCGTGCCTTATGGAGGAATCGAGCAGACTGTAGGAAGTGTGCAAATGTAAATGGACAAAATTGGACGGTTGCATACGGTCAGTTTAAAAGTTTTTCGGGAGAAACATATTCCAGATCCAAAGCTTCGGCCACAGCCGGGTGGGTCACATGGCCTTTAAAGATATTCAACCCCAGCGCTAAAGCTGAATTTTCCTGCAACGCTCGCTGATACCCCTTCTGCGCCAGTTCCTTGGCGTAAGGAAACGTTGCATTGGTCAATGCAAACGTGGACGTGCGTGCCAGGGCCCCCGGCATATTGGCCACACAATAATGGACGACGCCCTCCTCTTCATAAATGGGATCGCTGTGCGTCGTGGGACGGGAGGTTTCAAAAACGCCTCCCTGGTCAATTCCTACATCCACGACAACAGATCCCGGTTGCATTTTTTTCAGCATGTCGCGGGAAACCAGCCGGGGCGCCTTGGCCCCTGGAATGAGCACCGCACCCACAACCAGATCGGCGGTTCTGAGCGCCTCCGTTAGATTGATTGCGTTGGACATCAAAGTCCGCAATCGGGCGCCATAAATATCATCCAGATAACGCAGGCGTTGCAGATTGGTATCCAAAAGCGTCACCGTTGCTCCCGTGCCGATGGCCATTTTCGCGGCATTGGAACCCACAATCCCTCCCCCGATGATCACCACATGCCCTGGGTCCACTCCGGGTACTCCGCCCAGCAGAATGCCGCGCCCGCCATTTTCGCCTTCCAGGCATTTTGCGCCCTCATGGATGGACATGCGCCCCGCAACTTCGCTCATGGGTATGAGAAGAGGCAGGGATTTATCCGGCAACTGCACCGTTTCATAGGCGATTCCAATGATTTTTCTTTCCAGCAAAGCCTGTGCCAATTCCTTTGCCGGAGCCAGATGAAGGTAGGTATAAAGGATCTGTCCTTCCCTCAGAAGCTCAAATTCCTCGGGCAGGGGTTCTTTCACCTTGATGACCATCTCCGCCCGCCCATAGACATCGTCCCGATGCGTGATCCGGGCGCCCTGCTCCTCATATTGCGCGTTGGTGAGACCGCTTCCCAAACCGGAATTTTCTTCCACCAGAACCTCATGCCCCAGAGCCACCAGCTCATGCACCCCCGCCGGAGTGACGGACACGCGGCCTTCGTCCTTTTTGATTTCTTTAGGAACTCCGATGATCATATTTTCACCCTCAGCCTTTTTATATTTGAAATTTATTTAACCCTTTTTTTAGGATTCCTGCCACCCATATTTTATATCTCATATTATGGTCTTACCGAAATTTGATCTTTTCTATAAAATCCTTTAAATTGATACCCTCGATAAACCTTATTTACTTCAACAGATTCCCTCTGGAGACCCTAACGTTGGTAGAAGCCGTTAAATCTAAAATAGATCTATTAGTGCGTTCACAGTTGAGCCCGGATGGAAAATTGCTGGATCTGGACGACAAGGAAATCGGCCCGGAAGAGTTAAAGTCGATGGCTGAAATGGAGGAATTATCCACGGTGGAGCAACTCTATTTGAGTCATAATTTTCTTGCCGGAGGGGCTATTGAGATTTTGTCTCAGTGCAAAGCCTTGCCTAACCTCCGCTCCTTGTATTTGAACCACAACAACCTGGGCGACGACGACGCCAAGTTTCTCGCGGAATCCCCGATCGCAAAAAATTTAACCTGCCTGATGTTGGAAGCCAACAATATCGGCCCCAAAGGAGCCGAGACCCTGGCCGCATCACAGAATCTGCAAGCCTTGGAAACGCTGTTCATGGACAGCAACCCCATTGGCCCTGAGGGAGCGGAGTTTTTTGCAAAATCCACCCAACTGCCGAGTCTTAGGGCTCTGCATCTGGATAGTACGGGCCTCGGAGATGAGGGAGCCGTCGCGCTGGCAAATTCTCCGCAACTGAATTTGCTCACCAAGCTTTATTTATGCTCCAACAACATTGGCAACAAAGGCGCCATAGCTCTGGCAAATTCTCCCCATCTCACAAATCTAACGGCGTTGAGTGTGTGGAGAAATGAAATCCGCGATGAAGGCGGACAGGCCATTGCAAAATCCAAAACATTTTCTAAACTGGAGAGGCTTTATATGAGTTTGAACCTCATAGACCGCCCTGTGAGAAAAATCATTCGTAAATCGGAACTGGCAGCAAGATTAAAAACTCTGGTAATGGACTAGAAAGGGACCTCTCGGTAAACGACCTGTTTCGCGGGGCATCGTAACCGGCGGTCTTTCATGGGAGAACAAAAATGGATTACAAATTTACGTACGGCAAATTTTTCAATGTATTTTTCCACCTTGGGGTCGCTGTCAACGTCCTGCTGGTGATTTGGATCTTCTTGTATTTTTTCGAGGTGATTTGAAGCAAGTGCCGGTGGTGGGAATCAGGCCAATTCCAAAGGGGCCGCCGCTTTGACGATAAACTCAGAGTTTTTCCATTGAAGCTTATCGGTGGGGATCAGATAATCTCCTTTTACGTTCCTAAAGGGACGCCAGTCGTTGTCGATATACACTTCGTTCGGCCTGAACCCCGCCTTGTACATGAGCGACATGTTGTTGGATATGTAATATCCCAGATAAAAATACTTGATCTGCTGCTGTCGGCAAAACTCCAGTTGTTGCAGAATGCTGAAGGTTCCCAGCCCTATCCTGGTGTCCGGTGAATCATAAAACGTATAAATCGCCGAAAACGTGTTTGAAGTGTGGTCGCCAAGGGCCACCCCAATCAGTTTGCCGTCCAGATAATATTCAAATTCGATTCCGAACGGGGTATTGACGTAAAAAGAAAGCCGGAAATTCTGTTCGTCTTCCACATCGTCCTGAAGCGCCTGAAAGCGCTTTTTATGATTCAGGTAGAGTTTGAATTTCTTATCAGAATACTGGGGTTTGTCTACGACAATTTTTACATCTTTGCAGGCCTTGAGCGAACGTTTTTGACTGCGGGTCATTAGAAAATCTTCGGTCCTGACACGGATGGGAATGCATTGATAGCAATCCTTGCACCGGGGGCGAAAAAAGTAATCGCCAAAGTGCCGCATTCCATGCGCCAATAAGTACTCAAATTCCACTTCTGAAACATCTTCCAGAAGATATTCTTCAAAAAGGGAGTCGCGGTTCTTAAAATACCCGCATTGAAATGGCTTGGAATCTATAAAGTGGGCCAGCATGGCTTTTTTTAGGAAAATGACAGGATCAATTAATGGGTCCTCAATTGACCTCTTTATCTATAGCGCATTGATTATAACATTTCAATTCCTAATAGTCCCGAAAAGCCAATTTCAAAACAAAATTCATAGTTCCGGCCCACCCGGCAGCCCAAGTTAAAGAGAGTCTGCGGGCACTAAGTTGTGGTAGTGCAATGACATTGCATCGGGCCTAACTTTATGATTTACTGGCCTCCTATTGAAGCGTTAAAATGCAAAAATTACCGCTTCTTTCTCATGAAAAGGTGTTTTTTCGGCGGATGCGATTTGTGAAAATCTCGGTCATCATACCCACCCTCAATGAAGCACTCATCCTGAATCAGACGCTCACGGCAATCAACCAGCACTCTCCCCACGAGGTGATCATCGCCGATGGCGGCAGTCAGGACGACACGCTCGATATCGCTAAAAGTTTCAGCCTGCGGATTGTCAACAGCCCTCCCGGTCGCGCTCTGCAAATGAATGCGGGAGCCCGGACTGCAACTGGAGAACTCTTGCTATTTCTGCACGCAGACAGCCAGGTGGATGCGAAAAGCTACAAAAAAATGGTGGCTGTCATGAAACGGGGAAACTCTCTGGGCGGAGCCTTCAGCCTCGCGATTGAGTCGGATAAACCTTCCTTGAGATTGATTTCCACCCTGGCCACACTGCGATCGAAATACCTTCACCTGGTTTACGGCGATCAGGCAATTTTTGTGAGAACTCATGTATTCCGGGAGATGGGGGGGGTTGCCTGCCTGCCCATTTGTGAGGATCTGGATTTTTTCAGACGGCTCCAGAAAAAAGGCCCCACTGTTCTGCTGGAAGAAAAAACGTTCACATCCGCCCGGCGCTGGCGCACAGAGGGCATCGTATTTACCACCTTGAGAAATATAGTCATCGCCGCTTTATTCCTTCTGGGCTTTCCCCCGAGGATTCTGAGCAAATGGTATCTGGTGATTAGATAAAGGGTTTCATCAATGATGCATCGTCCTATATGACGACATAAAGTATCATTTAAAACCCTTGAATCCCTGGAGAGCAATCCATATAATCATTAGAAATCAATAATATTCATCCCAAATAACTCTTTTCTCCAAAAAAATAATATGGGAAAAAACTCCCGAAATAAAAATTCAGCATCAAAAAATAAACGCAAATTTGCTTTGCCCGGATTAGCTGTGGGGGTCTTGATTTTTTTGGCAGGCGTCTATTTTGCGACCAAATCTACCGGATATGTTGACCCCGTGGCCCCGGCAACAGGGTTTCTCGTTGAAACCCGTCCGATCCTATCCCCTGCGCTATTTACCGGAAAAGTGGCTCAGGCATACAGAATTGCGGCGGAAATACCCAAAATACTGGACAGCCAGTTCTGTTACTGTTATTGCAAACAGGAGAAACAGCATAAAACCTTATTAACGTGTTTCACCAACAAGCACGGGGCAAAATGCGACACCTGTATCAATGAAGTGCTTTACGCTTACGAACTTTATAAAAAAGGCTTCACTTTGGATGAGATCATTATTGCGGTGGATAAAAAATTCTACCGTCCTCCTCCAAAACCCCGATCTCTTTAGCAAATTACTGGTCTCATGGAAAAAGCTCTGGAAAACAAACCCATCAGCATCTACATTCCCTACGCGTTTTTGGTTGCCGCGCTGCTTTCGATTTTCATCACCTTCTTGAATAAGGTAGAATTGGAGCCTTTCAAAGTAGAGTATCCTGCGGAAGCCTTTCTGGCGCCTTCGTTTGAACTGGAATCGCTCTCTGGCGACAAGGTCAGCCTTCTGGATTATCGGGGAAAAGTGGTTTTTATTAACTTTTGGGCCACCTGGTGCAGTACCTGCGAAGTGGAAATGCCCTCGATGGAAAAGCTCTATCAGAAATATAAAGACCACGGCTTTGAAATGCTGACCATCAGCGTGGATAAAGACCAATCGCTGATAGAACCGTTTATGAAAAAATACAATCTGACCTTTCCCGTCTTGCTCGATCCTGAAAGCAAGGTCGCCAAAAAAAACTATAAAACCACGGGCGTTCCGGAAACCTTTATCGTCAACCGGGAAGGCATTATCGTATTCAAAAAGATCGGCCCCGATGACTGGGCCACCGATGAAATGATGGAATCTTTCGCGCAATTGGTCCTGGGAACCTGACATGCTTAAATACCCACTCACTATTCTTATTCTTGGGTTGTTGTTCATTTCCTCTCCCATGAGTGGTGCCTACGCGCATGGCGGTCATAAAAAAGAGGCCGTGGAAATGGAAGCGCCCGCCGCCGAGAGTTCCATTTACTCGATGGAAGAAGATACCGGAGCCTCGTCAGGCGAAGCCGGTCTGTTTCCACTTTCTAACACCGATTCCCTCAGTGCAGAAATGCCAACGATGGAGTCGATGGATCATGACGCGATGGGCGCTATGGACCATAAAATGCCTACGGTCGAAATCGCCAAGCGTGAATGGGTGTCTCCCAAACAGAAGGGCTATGGAGTGGCGGTTGGAATCACTCTATTCGCCGGTCTTATTTTTGGAGTCTTGCAGTTCAAACGTCCCAACGAATAATCTTGATCCTCTTAAGGAGGCACGCTTCCCATGCCCAACGGCTTACTGGAAACCATCAAGCACCGTCTCGGCTTGAACCTCCTGGAATATGATATTGAGGAACACGCCAACTCCATCCCCTATTCTCTTGGCGGGATGTCCCTTGTCTCCATAAAACTTCTCATCATCAGCGGCTTTTTGCTGGCCCAGTTTTACACTCCCGATCCCGAACGCGCCAACCAGAGCCTGCATTACCTGGTGGATCAGGTGTATTTGGGATGGTTCCTAAGAGGCATTCATTTCTGGTCGGCGGAGGTTTTGACCGTGACCATGATGCTCCACATGTTGCGCGTCTATTTCACGGCTTCTTATAAAAATCCACGCGAAGTCAACTGGCTGACCGGCATCGTTCTGCTTCTCATTATTGTGAACCTGCTGTTCACCGGCACCGTGCTCAAATGGGATCAGGAAGCCTACGAAGCGCTGGACCACTTTCTCTGGACCGTCGAGAGAATGGGAATTTTAGGATTCCCGCTGACCGAAGCGTTTGCACAGGGGGTTCCACTGCTCAGCAGAATCTATATGGCTCACATCTCCATGTTGCCGTTGATACTCATCCCGATTCTGGGCTTGCACCTTTTTTACATGAAACTGCACAAGGTGTCGCCAAAGCCGGACCAACCACAAGGCGGGCGCACGATTCCATTTTCCAAGCACCTGTGCTATCTGACCCGCGCCGGAGCCGGGATGTTTGCCGTCATCTGCCTGCTGGCTTTAACCATCGCGCCGCCGTTGGGTGAAAAAGCCGTTATAGGATTAGAAGTCACCAAGCCGCCGTGGCAGTTTGTTTGGCTGTACGCGCTGGAAAATTTATGGGTTCCTTCGCTGGTAGTCGCTCCCCTGGTGCTCATCCTGACATTTCTGGCCATCCCGTTTGTGGACCGCAACAAGGAGGTTCACTGGAAAAAACGGCCCCTGGCGACTTTCCTGATGGGCTTTCTGATCGTGCTGATGATCGGTCTCATCATCTGGGGTTCCGTCACCACCATGACCCACGAGATGTAAACCGCATTTCCACTCGTAGCTCCAATGCAAACTCCCATCACCATAGAAATTCTGACCAAAACCGACTGCTGTCTGTGCGATGAAGCCAAGGCCATCGTCGAGCAGGTCATCGGAAATTTTTCCGTCGAACTAACAATGATCGATATTGAATCCGACCCGGAGCTGTTCGAGCAATATAAGGAAAAAATCCCGGTGGTTAACATCAACGGTGTCGAAAGTTTCGTCTACAAGGTGCACCCGATCACCCTCAGGAAGAAGCTTGAAAAAATCGTGCGGGAAGGCAAATAATAAACTGCTGGAAACACAGATAAAAAATTTTCATCGCAGAGGACACAGAGAAAACCAAAATAAAATGATTTCGACAGGATTTACAGGATCAACAGGATAAATCAATTTAAGAAATCTCTAACAGGTTGCTGAAAAAGTCCCAAACACGAGGACTTCCACTGTTGTCATGCTGAGCCTGTCGAAGTATGACTTTGATAATACAGGCTGTTTTCACACTTCGACAGGCTCTGTGTGACAGTTATGGGCTGTAAAAATAGTTTTTCAGCAACCTGCTAAAAATTAGTTTATTACAGGAAATCGAACATTGTACAAGGATTTCTTGTGTCAGTGGCATGGGCGACCTATCCTTAAATTTAAGGGCAGGTCGCCTGTCCCACTAGAACAAAACCATCTCCTTAAATTGACGATTAGGAGCATTTAGTCAATTTTTAGAGATACCCTTTAATCACTATGGACAATAACGCAGAGGAAAATTTTATTATTCCTCCTCACCTCAATCCTCTCCTCCAGTGGAGGAGAGGAAAATAAATGATCCCCGCCCCAAGGGGCGGGGTATTTAAAGGTAGTTTTTTTATAACCTCCCCTAACCCCTCCTTGCAAAGGAGGGGAATGTGAAAGGAGGGGAATGTGAAAGGAAACCCCGTAGCAGAGCTACGAGGAATTCTTTTGATTCAAATGAATCCCTCTCCCTCATGGGAGAGGGCTGGGTGAGGGTGGTATATAAGGTTTTCTCTGCGCCCTCTGCGGTGAAAAAGGGTTTTGTTTTTTGATCTGCGGTCTGCGTTATTGAAAAGGAGGGTTTCAATGGTAGAGAAAATTGCACTCACTCAAACGGAGCTGAAAGCAAAACTAAAAGAAATGGCTCCCGAGTGGAAAACCGGAAAAAACGAAAAGGGCGTTCCCTTCATAGAACGAGTGAAACACGCGCACAAGTATATGGAAGGCATTGCCTTTGTGCAGAAGGTGGCGGAGTTAGCGGAGGCCAACAACCACCACCCGGACATTTTCATCCACTACAAGCGCATCACCGTCCGCTACTGGACGCATACAGTCAGCGGCGTCACCCTGGCGGACGTACAGATGGCGCAGAAAGTGGATGGGTTGTTTTAAGCGGCAAATGACCTTTGCCCCTCACTCAAACCGTCACCCTGAGGCTGTCGAAGGGTGGGTTCATCGGTGGTTTCAATCACCCCTTCAATGAAGGGGAGCTATGACCACAACGCAACCGGCAACAACCTCATCCCAGGCCTTGCCTCAGCGCCGCATCGGTTTCTTCCTGTAAAATGTCATCCAGCGTTTGTCGGCGGCGTGTCAGGATGAGCTTGTCGCCATCCACCATCACCTCCGGTATGAGGGGTTGGGTGTTGTAATTGGATGACATGACGAACCCATAGCCCCCTGCCCCGCCCACCACGATCAGATCCCCAGTTTTTGGCATGGGAAGCCTGCGGGCAACGGGTTCTTCATTTTCCTGGGTCAGCACATCGCCCGACTCGCACACAGGGCCGGCAACGATGATGTCCTGCTCCGGCCCCAGATCGTCGCCCACAAACCACATGGGATGATACGACCCGTAGGCCATCGGGCGGATCAAATGGCAGAACCCGATATTGGTTAATACATAGTCCAGGCGTGTTCCGTCTTCCTCAAAGGTATGATTGAGCGAACGTACCTCTCCTAACAGGTAACCGCATCCGGCGACGAACCGTCTTCCCGGTTCGATTTCGCAGGTGATCTCGCGCCCGAAGAAGTCATTCAAAACCTTCATGCGTTCGGCGAGAATATCTTTATATCCGAAGATATCTTCCTGCGGCAGATCCGGGTTGTATTGATAAGGCAGGCCGCCGCCAAAATTGATGGTTTGCAGGTCGTCGAATTCTTCGGCAAATTCCACCAGCTTGCCGGTGATGCGTTTTAAATGTTCCATGTCACCGCCGGAGCCAATATGCATGTGAACGCCAGAGATGATCAGCCCATACGTCCCGGCGATGCGCTTGACCTCATCCAGATTTTCGTGCCAGATTCCGTGTTTGCTGTAAGGACCACCTGTGTTGGTTTTTTTGGAGTGCCCATGCCCTTCGCCGGGGTTGATGCGGATGGAGATCCGATTCGACCCCATCTTCGATTCCTGCCACCCCTGCCCATATTCGGCGACCATTCCCAGAGTTCCGCAGTTGACGAATATATCGTTTTCCAGGCAAAACCGGACGTCGTCCGAGTTAAAAAACACATCGCTGGTAAAGCAGATATCCGCTGGCTTGAAACCCGCCCGCAAGGCGCGTTTGACTTCGAATACGCTAACCGCATCGATCTTGATGCCCTGATCGAGCATTTCCTGCAGAACCCGCACATTGGAGCAGGCCTTCATCGCAAAACGGGTCACAGGCGACAGTTGCTTGATTTCGGCAATAGACCGGCGCAGGGTATCCAGACTGTAAACATAAACGGGAGTCCCGAATTTACGGGCAATGTCCCGGACATCGACATTTTCTATTTTCATTGATTTTCTCGAAAGCGAACTTTAGTTAAGTGGAGGAACTCTTACAACTTCTGAATTTATAACCGTATCCGGAAATTTATATCACAATTTGACGGGGCAGAAAATTTCTTTTGCCAGGGTTTGTTTTTAGTTTGACATTTATTGCAAAATCCATGATTTTAAATCTTTTGTTATCATTATGTCTGGCCCACCAATCCGCAACCCTTTCCCTGGAAACCCCGTCATGCAGAAATGGTCCATCGAGGATGCCCGAGAACATTATAACGTCTACGGTTGGGGCGCAGGTTATTTTGATATCAACGACCAGGGCCACATGGTGGCTCAGCCCAAGCCAAACAACCCGCAAGTGATCGACCTGAAGCATCTGGTGGATGACATTCAAGCCAAAGGCTATTCCCTGCCGGTTCTGCTCCGGTTTTCCGATATTCTCAAATCCAGCATCACCAACCTGGCCACCGTTTTCCAAAACGCCATCGACGAGTATAAATACCAGGGACAATACCACGGCGTGTATCCCATCAAAGTGAATCAGCAACGGCAGGTGGTGGAAGAAATCGTCAAATTTGGCCGCCCCTACAACATCGGCCTGGAAGCGGGGTCCAAACCGGAACTCCACGCTATCCTCGCCATCATGGACAACCCCGAGGCCTTGTTGATCTGCAACGGCTACAAAGACGAGCCTTTCATCCGGCTTGCCTTGATGGGCCAGAAACTGGGCAAACAAGTTTTTATCGTGGTCGAAAAACTCGACGAGCTGGATCTGATCTTCCAGGTCGCAAAAGAAGTCGGGGTGCGCCCGAACATCGGATTGCGAATCAAGCTGGTCAGCGCCGGGTCGGGACGCTGGGCCTCATCCGCAGGGGAATACTCCAAATTCGGATTGAACCCCATGGAACTGGTGGATGCCCTGAAAATCGCCAAGGATTACGATATTCTCGATTGCATTAAACTGATTCATTTCCACCTGGGCAGCCAGATCACCAACATCCGTCGCATTAAAAACAGTTTGAAGGAAGCGGGCCGGTATTATTCGGAACTGAAGAAGCAGGGATGCAATATCCAGCACATCGATGTCGGCGGCGGTCTGGGCGTGGATTACGACGGGTCCAAGTCCACCTACCATTCCAGCACCAACTATACGGTGCAGGAATATGCCAACGACGTGGTCTACCACCTGTTGGAAATCTGCGAAAAAGATGACCTGCCACATCCTAATATCATCTCGGAATCGGGCCGGGCGATGACCGCCTATCACTCACTGCTGGTGGTCAATGTGCTGGACGTCACCTCATTTCCCGAATGGAACGACCAGACCAAAATCGAAGAGAGCGCCCCCGATGTTGTCCACGAAATCTTTGACGTTCTCAAAAGCACATCCAACAAAAATCTCATCGAATCCTGGCACGATGCGGTTCACCTGAAAGAAGAAGCCCAGAGCCGGTTTCTCATGGGCATCATTTCTCTGGAACACCGGGCGCTGGTCGAACGCATCTTCTGGGGCATCTGCCGCAAGGTGGATAAAATGGCGACCCGGCTAAAATTCCTGCCGGATGAAATCAAATCCCTGAAAACAAAACTGGCGGACAAATATTTCTGCAATTTTTCCGTGTTCCAATCAGTGCCGGATTCCTGGGCCATCGACCAGGTGTTTCCGGTCATTCCTATTCACCGTCTGGGCGAAGAACCGGACCGCGAAGCGACGCTGGAAGACCTCACCTGCGACTCCGATGGACGCATCGACCTCTTCATCGGCAACAACCGCGGAACGGAAAAAACCCTGCGCGTGCATTCTCTAAGGCCCGGAGAACCCTATCAATTGGGAATTTTCCTGATCGGCGCCTACCAGGAAATCCTGGGCGACCTGCACAACCTGTTCGGGGACACCAACACCTTTCACGTATCCCTGAATGAAGACGGTTCCTTAAACTACGAACAGATCATCGAAGGGGAAGACGTCGCCGACGTTCTCGATTATGTTCAGTTCCGTGCGGATGAGCTGGCGGGACGGATAGCGGGATTTCTCATCGCCAGCGTAGAAAAAGGCAATCTCACCCAGAAAGAAGCGGATGATTTTCTTGCCTTGTATAAAGAAGGGCTCAACGGATACACCTACCTGATCAAACCGCCAAAGATTTCGAGCTAGATTTGTTGTCAGGTTTTTCCCAACCTATCTTGCTAAAATCTCAACCATCTCTGCATGCACCAGACCATTGCTGGCAAGGATTTGCCGGTCGTAAACGCTCAGGGGATTTCCGTTCAGCCTGGTCACCGTGCCTCCGGCTTCCCGCATGATGACGATCCCGGCGGCGACGTCCCAGGCATGCAGTTTCAACTCCCAAAATCCCTCGAAGCGGCCCATCGCCGTATAGCAGATATCAATCGCCGCAGAGCCGGGGCGACGCACGGCCTGGCTCGCCTTCATGAAATCACTGAAACGGCCCATATTGTCATCGTCCGAATGGACCACCTCCGGGGTGAATCCGGTAACCAGCAAGCTGTCTTTCAATTCGGGGATCGTTGAAACGGCAATGGGGTTGCCGTTCATAGTAGCGCCCTGGCCTTTTTCCGCCACGAATAATTCGTCCATGCACGGGTTGTAAACCACGCCGAGGATGAGTTCACCCTCATGCTCCAAACCAATGGACACGCAATAAACGGGAAACCCGTGTGCATAATTGATGGTGCCGTCTAAAGGATCGATGATCCACTTGCTGGAGGAAGATAGCCCTTGGCTGGCTCCCGATTCTTCGGCCAGAAACTCGTGGTCGGGAAAGCGTTTTTTGATGATGCGGATGACTTCCTGCTCGCACAGGAAATCCACCTCGGTGACCAGATCAAATTTTCCCTTATGGGAGATCTTCCCAATATTTTGACTGCGCTCGCGCTGAATTTTCCCCGCCGCGAGGGCCGCAGACACGGCGACTTCTAATGCGTCTTTCATTCAATCCAACCGCCGCCGACAATGCAATCGTCCTGGTAAAACACTGCGGACTGGCCCGGAGCGATCGATAGTTGCGGGTCATCGAACTCCACCTGCGCCCGTGAACCGGGAAGCGGAGTCACCGTGGCCGGTGCGGCCTGATGACGGTAGCGGATCTGCACGTCTGCCCGGAAGGAATCCGTTTGTGGCAGGTACCAGTTGGTTTTGCCCGTGAAAAATTCTGGGCGATATAAATCGGATTTCGGGCCGGTCACAATCTCGTTGTTCACGGGGTCGATTTTCGTCACGAACAAAGGCTCTTTCAACCCGCCGAGGTTCAATCCTTTGCGCTGGCCGACGGTGAAGGCGGGGTAACCGTTGTGCTTGCCCAACACTTCGCCGGCGTCGTTGACAATATTACCTTCCTTGAAAACGTCGCTGTCCACTTGCTTGGCGATGAATTTGGGATAGTTATTGTCAGGAATGAAGCAGATTTCGCGCGACTCGGCTTTATCGGCCACTTTCAACCCCAGTTCTCTGGCCAGACGGCGGACTTCCGTCTTTTCCACATCCGCCAGGGGAAATTCCAGCCGGGACAATTGATCCTGCGACAAGTTGAACAGGAAATAGCTCTGGTCACGGGAGAGGTCTTTCCCCCGCCTGACGGTGAACCGTCCCGACGCATGTGTGACGATGGAGGCGTAATGCCCTGTGGCCACGCGCCGGTAACCGAAAGCCTCCGCTTTCTGTATCAATTCATCGAATTTCAATTTCTGGTTGCACAGGGTGCAAGGAATCGGCGTTCGGGCTTGCAGGTACTCGGATACAAAATAATCGACGACTTCTTTTTGAAACTCCTTTTCCATGTTCAATATATAAAAAGGAATCCCGATTTTATCCGCCACCCGGCGGGCATCGCCCAGGTCGTCCAGCGAACAGCAGGTCCCGAAGCGTTCATCGGTATCGGTGCTATAATTCCACAACTGCAGGGAAATCCCCACCACATCGTAACCCCGCTCCTTCATCAGGGCGGCGGCCACCGAGCTGTCCACCCCGCCGCTCATCGCAATCACTATTTTTTCTTTATTTTCAGCCATTTATACTCTCAATCGCTTCCACCGGAAGCTATCTGATAATAAGACAGACAGGAGTCCCCCAACCGTCGTTCGACCTGAAAAGCCAGTTTATCATACTTTTTTTCCAGTACCTTTTTGGAATGATGCTCCACCACAACCAGAGAAGCTTCCATCAACAATCGCGACCGGGAAAGGGCAAGCAGACAATCCGCGTAAACATCATCGGCAAATGGCGGGTCCACATACACTATATCAAAGCTATATCCGCGTTCATCAAGAACTTTCAGAGCATGAAGGGCATCGTGCTTCAGGAGAACCCAGTTTTTATCCTGGGAATCCACACCATCAGGCCCCAAATGGCAGCGTTCCAGATTGCTGTAAATCAGGTTCTGCGCCTGATGATTTTTTTCCACGAATACGACCTTTTCCGCCCCACGGCTCAAAGCCTCAATCCCCATGCTCCCGGTGCCGGCGAACAAATCCAAAAAGGTCTCGCCTTCCAGCGTCTGCCCCACTTTATTGAAAAAGGATTCCTTTACCCGGTCCAAAGTCGGCCTTATATCGGCCCCCTTCAATCCCGCCAGCCGGGTTCCTCTGGCTTTTCCTGCTATCACCCGCATCCCCTACCCCTCCTTTACTTATCAACTTGTTACCGATTTTACACCCCTCATTTTTACGAAGGAAATTGTTGACAGCAAAATAATATAAACTTATGATGGGCGAGACTCCAAGTGAATTAGTGTTCGGGCATGGTCTAATGGTACGACGTCAGGTTCTGGTCCTGAAGATTGAGGTTCGATCCCTTGTGCCCGAGCCATTTTTTCACACCGTTCCACCCCCATAAACAGAACAAAATGAATTTTTACCGCAACCCGTTTATTGTAGCTCTTTGGGCACCTTTTTACCTGGTCGTGGCCACAGGCGCAACCACCATGGATTTCCTGATGACGGCCATGTTTATTATGGCTACTTTGGGCGTTCTAGGCGCTTATGTCACTGATTTTCCCCTGGTTTCTGGATTGTACATGAATGAAGTGGCACACAAAACGGCCCTTGCCAGCCTGTTTGGTATGCTGTTCGGCCTGATGCTGTTTTTACTGATAACCGGGTTGCAAGGGTTTAACGATACGGCAGATTCGAGTCCCATGTCTCCGCAAGGAAAGTTTCTGGCAACATGGGCAGTCATGACAATACCCGCCTACCCGCTTATGTGTTTTTTCATCTTCAAACTGAACAAGCGAAACCTTGAAGAAGAACAACGGGTCCGGGAAGAGAAAAAGAAAGAAAGACGGTCTAAAGGCGGCGGTCCACCGATCATGAATAAGGGGGGCTTTTAAAGCTTACGCTCCGTGGGTGCGAGACTGTGATCCCCTTAATGAGCAATAACCGCTTCAAATCCTTAACCCCACTGGAACAGTTTACGACCGGCCTTTGCCGGAGAACAAAAAGATATCAAAAGATATGGCCCCATCGTCTAGCGGATAGGACGCTGGCCTCTCACGCCGGAAACAGGGGTTCGATTCCCCTTGGGGCTACCATATTTTTCAATAGTTTAACCATTCTCGCCTTCATTCATTCACCCACTTGTGTCCGCTTTGTGTCCGGATACTTTTGCCTACCTTCCAATTGCTTGGACAAGACTAATGATAAAAAAGTACCAAATATCACCCATAAGAAAATCATCAAAGGCGCTGAAAAAATAATTCCCCAAGCTACAGCCCAAGCTGTTGACCAAAATGATAATGGCTCACGTAAATTTACAACCCGAACTTTTTGAACTGTAGGTTCCTGATTTTTAGAAGTTACACCATCCCCGAATTTCATTTTTACCCCCTTCCCTGGGTTGGAAACACCCCCACATTCGTGGGGAAGACCGTCCTGTGTACGCAAGGATAATTTTTCCATCTTGGTAAAATCCTTCAGACTTTTTTGACTCATTCTGATGGTAACTTAAACAGAATATTTAACTGAGCCCATAAGAAATTTTATTAAATAGGTCTGCCTGCAATACATTACCTGACTTCATTTAGATCAAGTTACTCCCCCCCGTCTATTCAACCTAACGTCCCTTTTACACACACCACCAAGCCCTTGGCCTCTATATATTGTGGATCAATGTTATCTGTTGAGGGATAGGTTAAACCGCAATTCACTGCAACATGCCGCGCAAATGGCATCAACACATATTCCCGGCTTCACTGATGCATTCAACTATGGGCTCAAACCGATCATGCCACTTATCCATGTCAGGAAAATTCAATTGATAATCCTCAGGGTAGGCTTGGTTTAACAATCCACTCCATAATTTACAAATTGTTTGGTCAAGGCCCTTTCCATTTTCATTCGAACAAGCCCCAATTCCAGAACTTAAATGGTTAGAAAGCCCAACCCCTCCCAAATTGAGTCTTTGAAAAATATGTGCATCCTGATGCATTTCGCAAATTCTATGGTCTGTTTTATTCTGTGCGTAAGGCCCCACCTTTAGCTCAACTACAGGGTGAATGGTAACATCTGTTGCCACATGAGAGGCGTAGCCTAATAGCCAGGCAAAAGCTTTCCTTTGTTCCTCGCCTTGCAATTTTCTTATTTCTTCTATTCCAAATTTGATGATCAGGGTTGTGTTTTTATAATGCATAAGGTCTGCCCATTTTTCTGCGCTATTATCCCCTATTGCTAAATAAGGATAATCTGGACTGACAACTCCCAGTTCGCAGAATTGGAAATAATCCAAAACCGAAGTATTGGCCTAATCCGAAAACCCATCAATACTTTCTAAACGATTGGGTTCTCTAAATTGATTTACTAATGTAATGTGAGCATAAGCGCCTGGCATGTCAGATTTACCTACTATAGGAAATTGTGGAGTTATCAACCTTTGCATCTTCAGGAAATATGATAGGAAATGCATTAAGTGTTAGCGTCATGAATATCTATCCATTTTCTGTTTTCTGAACGTAATATGTCCCGCGTCCTGTGCCTTTGGCTTCGATGAAGCCTAAATCCAGCAATTTTTCGAAGTCCAGTTTGCGGGAAGCAAGACTACGAGAGGATATAGCCCCATATTCACGTTGCGTGATGCTGCCATGCGCATCAATATATTCCAAAATTTGACGGTGGTGTGGCTCAAGACGTGGTTGCGGTTCTAAACTATCAGGAAGTGCTTTGCGTACCCGCCGCAGTTCATCCAGAATACCGTCTGCGAAATATTCCAGCCACTTCGTAAAATCCACTGTCTCTTTCAGTTCGTAATAATCTCCCTCAAGCCCCACAGCCTTGAAGTAGCGCGTGATGTTCTGATTGTAATAATTTTCAAAGCTGAAAATCTCGAAAAGATCAAGTCCCGTTTGTCCAAGTATTGCAGTTGTCAGGATTCGGGAAGTGCGTCCGTTCCCATCCATAAAGGGATGGATGATGACGCATTGCCGATGAAACAATCCTGCCAGAATAACTGGATCAATCTTGCCGATTTTTTTATTGATAAAATCTATTAGATTGGAGGTCAGCGCCCGGACATCCTTTGCATCCGGCGGCACGAACACAATTTCATCCGGTTTTCGTGGGTTGCGGATAATAACAGGAGCTTGGCGCAAATGGCCGCAATCCGCAGGGTTATCCATCAGGCCAGCCACAACCTGCCCCTGTACTTTTTCAAGGGTGGCAATATTCAGTTTGAACGCTTTTGACCTTACAGATTTATAGACCGTTTGCAGCGTCTGATTGTAGTTAAGCACCTCACGTTCCGTATCACGTATATGTGCAGATTTATTTTTTAGAAGGCGTTTTACATCGGTGAGCGGCAATGGATTGCCTTCAATACTGGTGGAAGCGTAGGAAGATAGTGCCTCAGCTTCCAGTTCCAGCCTTGCCAGCGCTTTGCCTGTGAGGTTGAAGCTTTTGATTTCGCCAGTCGCTTCTCCAATCTCGCGGATTGTGAGCAAAAGCTTATCGGTAATCGTATATTTAGGCGACCATGTCATGACCATAAATTAGCCTTAAATTAGCCAAAAAGCAATGACTAAAATCATGCATAGGGTACAGAGTGCCTGGCCGTAATATAGCCGTGAATTAGCCAAATTTCCCAGGGGTTTGATCTTCCAGGGTCAGGTTTTTACCGAAACTCAAACCGTCTGTCCCGTCGGGATAAAACCCGCGTAACTTGCCGGTCCTTCGATAACCCAGTTTTCGATAAAACTGGATGGCCAACAGGTTGGTCTGGCGCACCTCCAGCGTCAGCCTCGCCACCGACCGAAACCTCGCTTCCTGCTCGGCTGTTTTCATCAGGCCCAAACCCACGCCCTTGCTTCGTGCCGAAGGGTCTACCGCCAAGCTAAACACCCGGCAATACTTGTTTAAACGGTGCCGTTTCCAAAGCAGATACACCACCCCGACCAACCGTCCTTGATCTTCGGCAACCAACACCGTCGCCCGGTTTTGGGTCAGCAGTTCTTCGATCAGGCCGATTTCAAAAGCATCGTCTGGGAAAGCGGCCCGCTCCAAGTCGGCCAACTGGTGAAGATCATCGGGCCTACCGTAACGCAGAGTGACGGCCGAGTTTCGTTTCATTCGACAAAATACCGAATCAACCGTTCGTACAGGTCCGGTGCTTGAGAATCTTCTACCCCGGCGTTAATAGTGGGGTTGTCGTTGACCTCGACCACCACGTACTCCTGGCCCACCTGCTTCAGATCGACGCCGTACAGACCGTTGCCGATCGCCGCCGCCGCCTTTTTGGCCACTTCCAACAAATGAGGGTCCACCTTGTCGATATTCATTGCCTTGACCGGCCCGCAGATCGTTTTGCCATCAGGTTGGTAGGTGGCGACCTTCCAATGTTTTTTCGGGATCGAGTACTGGCAAACGTATAAAGGCTCCCCGCCCAACACGCCGACCCGCCAATCGAATTCGGAACGGACAAACCTCTGGGCCACGATCCGGTCTGCCCGGCGGAAGTAATTTTTGCCGACCTTCACAAACTCTTCGGCGTTCTCCACCTTTTCCACATACATGGAAAAAGAGCCGTTTGTGGCTTTAAGAACCACCGGATTGCCCAATTGCTCGAAGACCGTTTGGGCATAGCTCAGGGTCAGTTGGGTTTCATCGAGAAACAAGGTCTCAGGAATGGGCACAGACCGGTTCATTAGATGCCGGTACATGTTGACCTTATCGCAGCAAATCAAGATCGAATCAGGGTCGTCCAGCACCCGAATCCCGTGCATCTGGGCCGTTCGAGCGGCTACATAGGCGGAGTTCAGCGGATCGGTGAACGCCCGGATATACAAGCCGTCGTACTCGGGAATTTTAAACATATCGGCCCGAAACAAAAAGTCGGCCCGATGCCCCATCCTTTGGGCGTGGTGGGAAAAGCGCATGATCGCGGCCATTTGATCTCCTTTGGAGATGGTGTTGCGCTCCACATAAATCCCTATCTTTGCCATTCGACCTTTGATTCTAAGTAGTGTCGTTCATAAACCCCTAAACTAGCGAAGCGCAGGGGTCCGAGGTCGCTGAACAGCAGTGTTCCATCGGGCAGCGCAAACATCCGCACCTTTGCCAGCGGGATGCGGTACAGGTCCCAAATCGCCTGGGAAGCCCTTTGAAACCGCTTGGCTTTACACCAGCCCAATACCGAGCGGAAGTGGACGATCTTGGCCCCTTTAGGGATTTCTTGGCAGCACATGGCGTAGGTATGGTTGCGGGTCATCGACCGGGTGGTGGACGCTTCTCGGCCCGGCTTGAGCACGGTCCGGCTTTTGATGATATACGGGTTGATCGGATCGATCACCACCGGCGCTTCGAAATAGCCATTGGTGAGATAAGAATTGGCTACCGGCAAACCGGCTTGTTTGGCCTTTTCCAAAAAGAGCGGGGTGATGTAGGCATCTAGGATTTCTTTTGGGGTAGGGTGGATATCTCGGCCCATGTTTTCAAAATCCTGAGACAGGTAGTAGGGCATTTCCAGGTAATCATATTCTCCTGCCAGATTCACATAGTGCCCGCCTTGTGGGTACCAGCAAATCAAAGAGAGCGGCAAGCTCAAAGAAGGGTTAGGTTCAGCGGCCATACAAACATCAAAAAGGTTACGGTGGTCACCCAGTCCGCCATCACACCCAACAACCGACTTTTCAGGGTAAACTGTCTGAGGTTTATAATCCTTCTGATTTGGAAAAAATAGGGGTAATCGTGGGGTGGTTTTTTTGTTTGATCTTAAGGGCACCTCTAAAAATGATTATAAATCGCTTTCTTCGTGTCCACTATTCCAGGGCAAAATCAACGTCTTGAATAACCAACAAGCACATAGTCCTGAAACGCAGAAGGCCGCTCGGCTTGTCGATTATCTGCTAAGGCTGGCGACTCCGCGCACAAAGTTCGGCTTGCAAAGGCATTGATCCTGATAAAACAGACTATCTTAATTTATCTGAACAATAACAACGGTACCTTGCAAGCCTTGATCAAGGATGCGGTGGTGCTTCCGAGCAAGATGCTGTGCATGCGCGAATGACTGTACGCGCCTGTAATCAGAAGATCTATCTCATTGTCTTCCACGTAAGAGGCTATCACCTGATCGGGATGCTGGCTTTGTTCCGCTTTGAGACTGACTGTGAATCCTGATTTACGTAGTTTTTGCTCGGCTTCCGATGTATCTATATCGCCTTTGGCACGCTCAACCGTCAGTAAGTGACATTCCAGCCCTTTTTTGCTTAAGGGCTGGCTCGTAATGTAGTCGATGGCTTTGCGCACACTGCCTTTGCCATCATAGGCAATCAGGAAGCGTTTGATCGGACGCACCACGGAAGACACGATAAAGAGAGGTTTGTGAATCGCGCGGGCCACTTTTTCCAGGTTTGCGCCTAGAAAAACAGAGTTCATGTCTGCATGCTCACCCCGTTTGCCTATGAAAATCATTTCAACAGAATTTTCAAATTCTTGAATGGTTTCAACCAGACTGCCGCGCCGGTGAATCAGGTTTATCTTTTCGACACCTGCTTCTTTGAGAATATTGGCGCCATGTTCAAGAATGATTTTGCCTTTTTTCTGGTCCAGACGGCCACGCTCTTCATCCACTCTTGTCAATTCTTCCAGTAGCTCACTGCGCGCATCAAGACCTATTATGCCGGTATGGTCTGTCGGTGCCTGATAGTCGGACGTGCGGCGCAAAACATGAAGAAGATCAATTTCGGCATTGATGCGTTTGGCAACCCAGGCGGCATAGGTACAGAGATTATCCGCATAAACCGATCCATCGATACATACTAATAGCTTGGCCATTCTTCCCGCCTCTTAATGTTTGAGCATGAGTTCAAGCGCGTCTGGCTTGTCGTGCACTGCCAGACGATCCACAATTGTAGCACTGGCCACATTCATACCGACCAGCTGCACGGTCGTTCCCTCGCGACGAAATTTCATGACAACTTTATCCAACGCACCGACTGCAGACAAGTCCCAAAAATGAGCGGCGCTGACATCAATGCTGACATGTTCAATGACTTCCTTGAAATCGAAGGAGTTAGAGAAGGTTTCAGCGGAGGCAAAAAAGACCTGCCCATACACGGTATAGGTGCGTTTCTCGTGATCCTCTGACAATTGAGATTCAATTTTCAGCAACCGCGATACCTTACGAGCGAAGAAAAGCGCGCTCGTTAAAACGCCGACAAAGACACCAATGGCCAAATCATGGGTAAGTACTACAACCACGACCGTTGCGATCATGACGAGGCTGGAGGTTTTAGGATGGGTTTTCAGGTTTTTAAAGGACGACCAGCTAAATGTTCCAATCGACACCATTATCATGACGGCAACGAGAGCGGCCATCGGAATCTGGCGAACCCAATCCCCGACCACTAAAAGCAGGAATAAAAGAAAAAGACCGGCGAAAAGCGTCGACAGGCGGCCACGGCCACCGGATTTAATATTGATCACCGATTGCCCGATCATCGCGCAACCCGCCATGCCTCCAAAAAGGCCAGACACTATATTGGAGATACCCTGCCCTGCGCACTCGCGGTTTTTATTGCTGGAGGTGTCCGTCAAATCATCGACAATGGTTGCGGTCATCAGGGATTCCAGCAAGCCAACGGCTGTCAACGTCAGTGAGTAGGGCAAAATAATTCTCAAAGTGTCCAGATTGAGCGGTATGTCGGGCAGTAGAAAAATCGGAAATGTCGAAGGAAGTTCGCCCATATCGCCCACAGTGCGCAAATCCATGCCGAAATAGATACTGATCACAGTGAGTGTCATGATGCTGACCAGGGGTGAAGGAACGGCCTTTGAGAAGCGCGGGAAGATATAAATAATTGCCAGCCCCAGAGCAACCATGCCGTACATTTGCAGGCCCGCGCCTTTGAATTCGGGAAGCTGTGCCATAAAAATAAGAATAGCCAGCGCATTCACAAACCCTGTCACCACGGAACGCGATACAAACCGCATCAACGAGCCTAAGCGGAAAAACCCCGCGAGAATTTGCAAAAATCCTGTCAGAATGGTTGCGGCAAGCAGGTATTCCAGCCCGTGCTCCTTCACAAGTGAGACCATGACCAGGGCCATGGCGCCCGTTGCGGCAGAAATCATGCCCGAACGGCCACCGACAAATGCAATGACAACCGCCATACAGAAGGAAGCATACAAACCAACTTTGGGGTCTACACCGGCGATAATAGAGAATGCAATGGCTTCAGGAATAAGAGCCAGCGCGACAACCATGCCCGCAAGCACGTCATTACGTATGTTGCCAAGCCAGTTGCGTTTTATATATGAGAGCGAAATTGAGAGCATAAAGTGTTTTTTAAATATTTGAAACGTAGGGGGGATTATTCAAGGAAAAGAAAAAGGGCCCGGTCAGATAGCCGAGCCCTTTTACATAAATATGGAACTGAAAGGACTCCGGCAGAACTAAAGCTCTGCCGGATGATGTCCGAAGGTTCTTATTTGGGTACTACTTGAGTGGCCTGCGGACCTTTCTGGCCCATACCTTCCACAAACTCGACTGCCTGACCCTCTGCAAGCGTCTTAAAACCGTCGCCTTGAATCTCCGAGAAATGAACAAATAGATCTTTGCCGCTCTCGGACTCAATAAATCCATAACCCTTGCTTTCGTTAAACCATTTTACTGTTCCTGATGCCATAATAAATACTCTCCTACAATTGAGCGGGAATACACTTCCAGAAAACCTGGATAATATTTTCCCTTTTTTTAAATTGGGTTGGATTGATGCAAGAACTTTTAGAGAACCACTTGGAGAGGAAACTAAACTTCCTTTGGTCTGGTAGACCAAATTACTTTTTTAGATTTACCCTAGGCGAGAAACTAGAAGAAAACAACTCACACTGCAACTGTACAACCCTTGTTTACATACCAACAATAGCATGAATATCAGAAATTGCCTAATTTTTATTTTCAGGTCTCAAACTAATTTGGACGAAGCGACCCAGGACTTCAGGTGTAATTACCAGTTTTACTGTGTTTTTTGGCGCTCCAGGGCGCGTAACCTTCGAGCCTCTGTTTGCTTACTTTGGCTTTTGTCTTTTTCTCCGCGACCTGTTCTTCCTCCCAGCCGACTTTTTCCAAAAATTCCTCGTACCCGCCGTGAAAATACTCCGCCCTCCCCTGATGGAAAATAATTAAATTTTGAGCCAGGGTTTTGAGGTAGCTTTGGAGATGGGTTTACATTCGCCGCATCCACAAGCGTCGGTAATTAAGCTAACCAAAAATACTTGAAAAATTTAAGAAGTTGATCTATTGATATGTAATAAGAGTCGTGAGTTTAAAATATTTCCTAAAGGAGAAGTTTATGAAACTGCAATTGAAATATATTATCCCAGTATTCCTATTTTTTATCTTGTCATGTGCTTCTTCCCAAAACGCAGCAAGTGTTGATCCGAACGCTAAAGTTCATGTTGTAAAAATATTCGGATTTAAATTTTTTCCTGCTTCTTTAAAGATTAAATCCGGGGATGTTGTGAAGTGGGTTAATAATGATTACCAGCCACACCAGGTTCTTGACCAAGCGACCGGAGAAATACGATCTGAAATGATGCGGCAGGGACATTCGTATTCCAAACAAATCACTAAATCAGTCGATTATATTTGTTCGAATCATCCTGAAATGACTGCGAAAATAATTGTTGAAGGAAATTAGATAAATTTAAGCAAAGTTAATATGGAGATTTCGTTTCGATAGTGGAATTTTTTAAGGCCACCACATGCTTATTTTACTGTGTTTTTTGGCGCTCCAGGGCGCGTAATCTTCGGGCATCTTTTTTATTTACTTTGGCTTTTGTCTTTTTCTCCGCGACCTGTTCTTCCTCCCAACCCACTTTTTCCAAAAATTCCTCGTACCCGCCGCGAAAATACTCCGCCCTCCCCTGATGGAAAATAATTAAATTTTGAGCCAGAGTTTTAAGAATGAGTTCAGAGTGGGTGACAATCACCAGGGCGCCGTCATAATCATTCAATTCCTCAATCAAGGATTCAATCGATTCAACATCCAGGTGATGGGTAGGTTCGTCCAGAAGCAACAGGTTGGTGGGGTGAGAAATTATTTTCCCCAGGAGCAAACGGCTTCTTTCTCCTCCAGATAGCACGCTGACTTTTTTCTTGCTCAATTCTCCGCCAAACATCATGACGCCACATATACTGTGGGCGGCTTGCAGGGAAAGGTTGGAGTTGGAGTTGAGGACTTCATCCAGCACCCGGTTTTTCGGGTCGAGCCGGTCGATATTGGTCTGTCCAAAATGCCCTATGCTGGTGGAAGGATGTTTGCTGATGGTGCCGGCGGTTGGCGTCAGCTCTTCAGCCAGACAATTTAACAAAGTGGATTTTCCTTTGCCGTTGGCCCCGATGATCCCGATACGGTCTCTCCTGCCAATGGAAAACGAAATATCTGAGAAAATATTATCCGTGGATTTTCCCCCATAGGAAAAGGAAAGGTTTTTTATGTTCATGAGGGTTTTCCCCGGACAGGCGAGATAATTGAATTTAAACCCCAAGTTCCTTTCGGTTTCCAGCTTATCCATGGTGCCCATTTTATCCATCATTTTCATCCGCGATTGCGCCATGGCAGCTTTGGATGCCTTGGCCCGAAACCGGTCTATCAAAGACTGCATCTCTTTTTTCTTGCTCTCCATGTTCTTTCGGGTCAACTCGTAGGTCTCTTCTTCCTGGATAATTTGCTCATAATACTTAATGGTCCCGCCTCGGACTTTTCTTGCCTGTTTTCGATGCAGACCCAGAGTATGAGTGGTGACATTATCCATGAAATCGCGGTCATGCGTGATGAGCAACATTTCTCCCGGCCATTTAATGAGATACTCCTTGAGCCAGCGAAGGGAAAGGATGTCCAGATAGTTGGTGGGTTCATCCAGGAGAAGCATATTTGGGTCGGCCAGCAACGCCTTGCAAAGGTTGATCCTGATCTGATACCCCCCACTGAAGGTCGAAGGATCTTTTTGAAAATCCTGCTCCGAAAAACCCAACCCGGAAAGAATAATCTCGGCCTTGTAATGGTCCCATTGCTTTTCAGGGCTCAGAGCCGTAATGCATTCCTTGAGGACTGTGGGTTGGGTGAAACGAATGATCTGCTCCAGGGCATCGATGCGGTACCCTTTTGGGGAGGTAATGTCTCCCGAGTCCGGTTTCTCCTGTCCCAAAATCATTTTGAACAGGGTTGATTTTCCCGAACCGTTTTTTCCTACCAACCCAACGCGCTCGCCTTGGTTAATTAGAAAGGAGACCCCTTCAAACAGACTTTGGGCTCCAAATGACTTTTCAAGATTATTAGCTATGATCATTGTCGATTTTTGAGATAAGAAAAGACTTATAACTAAAGCTATAAGTCCCTATTTTGGAAATTGAGAACGAAGGCCTAATGGAGGAAACCTGCACTATCTTTCGAGCCGTTTTTTTTAGTATAACAGAAAAATCATTTTGGTCCAAGCCGTCCACTAATTACCCAAGCATCTCACGAATTGCCGGGGTTGCCCTACCTGGTAAATACGCTATAATAATTTTCCGTTAATTACACCTTGTTTATCCAGGAATATTAGCCTCTTCGACCTCATTCTGAAAACACTATTCACTAAATATTGGAGACCCGAAATGGCAGACCATATCTGCGGTTTTATTTGTAAAAATCCAGAATGCGAAAAAACCAATAAAATTGATGATACCTTTCAATTTCCCGCCGAATTGGAAGACAGGTATCCATGCATGCATTGCGAATGGATCAATGAACTGGACAGTGACGTGCAATTCAACCGAAGCTCAAGGGTTTTAACCATGCTGAAAATAAATTCGGCCCATCCTGCCTCTTAAACCCGCCCCCCAAAAAAACACACCGATGAGCCCATCCCTTGAAATGGGGGTGGGCGATTGAAGAGGCTGAGGAATATCAATTGCCCGTGGTCCCCCTAAACTCTACACCTTCCCCCTGATTATCTTCCTAAATAGTTGAATAAGGCATTGTAATCTAAAGATTTTTAAGGAAAAATAGATTCGTCTCATTCACTTAATACAGATTTTAGATAAAATCTACAAAATCGAGCCGTCAATAGCCGATGGATCGAAAATTCAGTGATTCTGCGGTTGAAAAACCATCAGCTATTGCAGGATCCTCCCCGGAAGAAAAACAGGTTTTCAATTTTCTTTAAAACAACTAAATGAAAACGATTCATCGATACATATTTATAGAGCTGGTTAAGGTTTTTTCTATTAGCGTGTTGTTTCTGACCACTATTTTTTTACTGGAACAAATGCTTTATATGGCGCAAATGCTCGCCAGCCGGGGATTGACCTTTGCGGAAGGATTGAAATTAACGGCTTATACCTGTCCTGTATTTATGGTTCTGAGTTTTCCGTTGAGCGTTTTGGTGGCCTCGGTTACCGTATTCAATCAGCTATGCGGGGACAACGAATACGTCGCGATGAAAGCCAGTGGTTGGAGTTTTCTTTTCCTGATGCGGCCGGTTTTTTTGTTTTCCATTATAATTTATGTCGCGACTAACTTTGTTGTATTTTATGCTATTCCCTGGGGAACCCATTCCTTCAAGGAAACCATCTTCGATATTGTGCAGAACCGGGCTCATATTGATATCAAGCCGAAAATTTTTAACAGGGATTTTGAAAACCTGGTTCTTTATGCGAATGATAAAAAAGGAGATAAGCAATTATTAGATGTTTTTGTGGCAGACCATTCTGAAGAGGGAGCGTCAAAGGTTATTTTGGCCAAAGAAGGGGTCATAATTTCCGACCCTGAGAACTTTAAGATCAAAATCCAATTTCAGGACGGAACCGTCCACGACATTACAGAAAATGGGAAAAGCTATAATATCCTCAATTTTGACCGTTACGAACGCTATCTGCAAATCCCCAGTATGGAAGAATTGAAAAAGAAACTCACCGAAAGACACGATGATGTTTCTTACACTGAGCTTAAGGAAAACATCCGCAAGAGAACGGCCGAAGGAATAAATGCGGATAGGTCCAAGGCCCGGCTCAGTAAAAATTTCTCCATTCCCTTTGCCTGCCTCATTTTTGGGTTGACAGGGGCAAGTTTGGGAATCAAATCGAGTCGATCTGGAAAATCAGGAGGAATAATCGCCAGCGTCATTATTATAGCGTTGTATTATATAACTCTGGTTTTTGCTCAGAATATAGGGGCGCATGGAGTGATCAACCCCACTTTTTCTGTGTGGATACCCAATATCTGGTTATCTATCTTCACATTTTATATCGTCAGAAAGACTTTGAAAGAAAGTCCCATGACATTTTTCACTCGAATTTCAGATGCCTACATTGAGGGCTATGAGTTTTGTCAAAAATTTTATCGAAAATTCCAAAAAAAATCGACTTCAGAAAAACAGGGTCAGGAACCTGCCTCTAGATAATTAAAATATTTGATTCATTTTATCCAGGTTGAAAAAACCACACATTCCCTTCCCCCATCGTGCTGGCATTCCTCACCATCGGCTCGCGGTTCAATGGCCGCCAACCGGACTTTTCCGGATTGCATAAAGTCCACTGCCATGAATCCGCCCGAAATATTATTTGAGTGAGAAAACAGGGTTCCTTCGTTGTGCCCGACCCTGGATGCTTTCCAAGGCGTCCCCGCGCCACTGACCAGATGCATTGTTCCCTGCGGACCCTTAATAACTTGAAGGCTGTGGTCGTGCCCTGCGGCATAAATTAATGGCGGGCTCCCCTCCCCTGCGGATTCCTGAATCACTCCCTGGATTTTCTTTCTCATATCCAGATAGTTGGGGTTGGGCATTTCCTGACGTCCCCCAAATCCGACTTTTATCATTAATTGAGAAAATAGATGGATAGGATCAAGCAAATCTTTGTAGTTAAGATACCCCGAGTGTTTTCCATAGGTTATTAAAGGATGATGACCCACAAGCAGAATGTGTCGATTGTTGCTTGCTCCTTCATCAATCTGCTTCTTCAGCGATTGGACGACTTCATTTTCAGTTACCGATTCGCAACCCGATGGGTTGTCATTTTTCTCGGGTTTTTCATATTCATGCAACCACCATTGAGTGTCCAGTCCTATCAAGGCGATTTCAGACTCTTTACCAGACAGAGGCACCGTGACCGGTCCGGGACAGCCGGCTTTTGGAATCATGACGACATCGACCTTGTCATTTTTTCTGGAATTCTCAATATATTTTTCCAGGTTCTGGATACGCTTCCAGCCCCTTTCAACGCCACTATCCCAGTCATGGTTTCCAGGGATAAAAATCCCACGGGCTTTGCTTGCCTTTAAAATTTCGATCTGAGCATCGAGTCTTCGCTCCGCACAAGCCCGGCCCTCACAATCTTCATCAGATTTCAAAGGGCGTTCGTTGATGTCAGGCAGGCCCTTGCTATAAATATTATCCCCCAGAAAAACAATCGCCGTCCGGGAAGGCATCAACTCGGCAAATCGTTTCATTGCCGTAAACAAAGGAATTTTGACCGGACGGTCCGTTTCTTTCAGGTCAACATCAGCTCCGGCGTCCCCAACAAGTAAAATCCTGTAATCAACATTGCCCTCCTCAAGGGAAGCGCTCAGGCAATCCTCATTTTGACAATAAGGGTCTGAAAATGTGCAGGAGGCAATACTTACCAGAGCAAACCATGCTATTAAACGAGCGGTAGGATTCAACACAGGGTCAATTTTTGAGGTTGGCTTGGATAATAAATTTGTCGAACGACAATCTTCACCCTACTAAATCATAAAGGAATATTTTTGCAATCATTTTTTGAGGCAGGTAAAATCAGCGCAGTGTTTGCCTGAATCAGGGTTTCAGAAAAAGAGCGTATTCAAAATATCAGGTTTCCGCTATTTTATGGCAGAAACTGATTTCATGGGGATGGCTGTTTATTGAGAGTTTGCTTTACAATTGATATGGAACCGGACTGCCTGCCCTATCTGGACTCTTTCCGGGGCATGGAAGAAGGGACCGATCCGCTCCTTAAAGTTCTGCAAGAAGAAAACGTGCCTGCCACCTTTTTCACCACCGGACAAGTGGCTGAAATGTATCCTGAAAAGGTGGAAAAGCTGGTTTCCCTGGGACACGAACTGGGAAGTCACGGATTTGCCCATGCGGACTTTACCACTCTTGATGAGCAATGTGCGCGGGAGGACATTCAAAAATCCGCCAACACCCTTCGCCAATTCTCTTCTGTAACTTCGTTCAGGGCTCCCTATTTGAAATTTCCTGAAATCTATCTGGGATTACTGCAGGATGAAGGTTTTCTGCTGGACTCTTCTCAGGCCAAGTACAAGCTCTCTTATTATCAAAAATCATTACCCCCCCCACTCAGACGAGTTCCTGTTTCCATGACTTCCTCGCATCTCCGACTGCCCGAATGGATTCTGAAGCCCTACCTGAATGCATTGACAAGCCCTGTTGTTTTATACGTTCATCCCTGGGAATTTGTTGACTGGCGAAAAACAAGTCTGCGATGGGATTGCAGGGTTAAAACGGGGCCAGTCGCTTTGGATTGTCTGCGCTCTGTTTTAAGACATTTTAAGCAAAAAAATGCTCAATTTTTAAGGATGGCGGATCTTTAGCCTGAAAGTTTTCATCCGGTGAAAAAATAGCAGACCTCTTTTAGAAAAAAAAACCTTCTCTGAATTTTTACTCAATCCATGACCTCGGCTTTAAAATCAAAAAATAGAAGGTGGCTTTTGGTGTTAGCCTGGGCCGTGGCTTCAATTTTTATATACCTGGTGGCTCGCAAACTGCAATGGGACTCCTTACTGGGTGAATTAAAAAATATCCGACCTTTCTGGCTGATCCTGGCCGTGATGGGCAATCTTCTCATCATGGTTTTCGGAACGTCTCAGTGGATCAATTTTCTTCCCAGGGGATATCATATAAGATTTAAAAACATGCTGGAAATAAACGCCCTCATGGCCATGACCAGCAACACGGTTCCTTTCCTGGCCGGGCAGGCCCTGGCGGTGGTTCTTCTGGCCAAAAGGGAAAAGGTTGGGCATGCCGTGGCCTTGTCGGTGATGGCACTCGATCAATTTGCTGAAGGCTTTGCCAAAATGTCGCTTTTTTTACTGGTGGTCCTTCTCACTCCCATTCCCGATTGGATGAAGCAGGGAATTCTCTTAGCCTTTGTTGGTATTTTTATTCTTTTCACAGTCCTGTTTTTTTTCGCGCACCGGCATCAGCAGTTCAAGGCTTTCATGGATAAACAATCCCATCCCCGACTGGAAAAAGTCTGGAATTTTATTTCCCGATGGGCGCATCACATGGAGGCTTTGCGGAATTTCAGGGTTTTTTCAGTGGGTATGGGGATGGCGCTGGCGATGAAGGGTGCAGAAGCTCTGGCGATATTTATGGTGCAAAAAAGTTTTGGCCTTGATTTGCCTGTATGGACTATTTTTACGATCCTGGCCTCAGTCAGTCTGGTCACCCTGGTTCCCGTGGCTCCCGGCAATCTGGGAATTTATGAGGCCACCGTATTTTTTGTTTATCAATATTTAGGGTTGCCGCCAGAACAGGCGTTGGGAGTGGCACTCGTTCAACACGTTTGCTATTTGATTCCCCTGATAGGGACAGGATACATCATTCTCCTGATTCGCAATTTCTACCCTTTCCGTCCGGAGCCTGCCAAAGTTGAAACGCCCCTGACCTAACGGGTTGCTGAAAAAGAAAAAATTTTGTCGGTGAACCTGGCTTTGCAAATTTTTGTTTCTTAAGTGGCACAGTCTTTCCAGACTGTGCGCACAGGTTGGAAAACCTGTGCTACTCTTTCTTAAGATAACAGCAAACTTGAAATTAACATTTCAGGATCCCAAGAATAGTTTTTCAGCAACCTGCTAATTAATTTTATGAATAAAGATTTAATATTCGACCGCCTTGTTGAAAATGCTCTGGATTTTTTAGCTAGGGCGATAGACGAACTAAATGACCATCCTAAATACTCGGTAATTCATTTCCACGCATCAATTGAGCTTTTTATTAAAGCGCGGTTGATGCAGGAGCACTGGACCTTGGTCATATCTAAGCGCCAGGAACCGAATTGGGATAAGTTTATTGCGGGAGATTTTATTTCTGTAACGCTTGATGAAGCCGCCAATCGATTGGCAAAGGTGGTTCGTAGTGGTATTTCAAAAAGAGCCCTGGAAGAATTTCGTGAGGTGGCCAACCATCGAAATAAAATGATTCATTTCTTCCATGAGGCTCATTCTGCTGATGCTGATAGCAGACAAAAGCAAGAAATAATCAAAAAGCAGCTTGCCGCTTGGTATTTCCTGCACCATCTTCTTAGAGAGCAGTCGTATTTGACAATCTAAAAGAAGAAATAAAAAAGCAAAAAGCTATGTGATGGTTACCATACGATAGTCTTGACCAAAAATGAGGAATATATATGCGCATCTTGCTTTGAAGTTTTTGAGTTTTTGCAAAACTGTGGTTGGTGTGGAGAACCAAACACGGGTGATATGGAATACAGTTCTTGGGCAGGCTGTAATTTTTGCGATGGCAAAGATTTTAATAAGGATTGACCGGGGAATATACCCCCGACCTCAAACTGCCCATTTCGGACTTTCAAGGTAAGGTCTCCAACATCATACCACCACTCACTTGCCTTCTGCTTTTTTCCCGGATGCTGTCTGCACCAATCCGATGGCCTGACGATACAACGCCTCGTGTTCGCGCATAGCTTCTTTCCAATCCAAAGGGGGCACCACCTCCCGATTATGGCGGGCAATGGATTCTCGCAGTTTGGGATCAGTTATCAGGCGGACCAGATGATCCGCCAGTTCCTGATCGGACTTTGCCAGAAGTCCTTCCTGACCGTGCCGGATAAATCCTTTAACGCCCCCCTTGATTTTAGCGACAACAGGCAATCCGGCGCAACGGGCTTCAAGAGCCGCGATGCCAAAGGATTCCCACCGCGTCGGTTGGACATAAATATCCGTCCGGGAAAATAGTTCTCGTATTTCATCCCGCGTTTTATACCCCGTAAGCTCCACGATGCCTTCCAGGCCCAAACGCTTGATCTGCACGTCCAGGCTATTCCGCTTGGGGCCTTTGCCAATGATCTTTAATTTCACTCGGAGGTTCGAGGGAAGACGTTCAAGAACTTCGGGCATGATACCAACCAGGGCTGATCCGCGTTTTTTTCTATACAATCGCATGACGGAAACGATCCAAATTTCGTCAGCATCTCTCTCGACAGGGGTCACTTTCCATTCAATTACATTCAATGCATTATGCAACACCGCCACGTTTTTATTTTTTACCAGGGTTTTGACTCCGGCGGCCACAACCTCGCTCACCCCGGAAAATAGGACCGGCCAGAGGGACCATTTATAAATCCAGTCCAAAAAAGCCAGCCCCCAGCGGTACGGACCCAGGATGGAGTCCCAGGTTATTACCGCAGGAATTCCCAGTTTCCGGCTCAGATAAAGGCTTCCATAAGCTGTGGGTGATATGATGTTGGCGTGACAATGCACGACATCGAACGCTTCCCTTTTTAAAAGAGATTCTATTTTCCTGAACGCGCTTCGAGTATAGATACAACCGGCATATGGCAATAAAGGAACGTTCAGCCGGTGGATGTGAAAGCTTTCTCCGTCCTCGTCGCCGGGATAGGGGGTGATGACATGCACCTCGTGGCCTTCTTGCTGAAGCCGATCCGCCAAATCCCGCATATGCATCTCCGTCCCGCCCATTTGCGGCAAATACCAGTCGCAAACCAAAGCAATTTTTAATTTATGGGAAAAAATGGGGGAGGAATCAGTCATTATTCCCAACTTCAAATTTCATCAAAATAAAATCCAGACAACAAAAATATTAATAATCATTCCCATAGCATGTAAACAAAGCTCCGCCCAACGATCACATTCAAACTGCATTTCCCATTAAACAATGAGGGTTGACGACAAAACAATACTTTTCATTTCATTTTCCGAAAAGACTTCAATCTCACTGCCGGATATAGAGAGTTTTATGCGTTGACACAGTCTCGTTTCTCATATATATTTTTTTCCAATCCAATGGTGGGTTCTCTGGTTTAAGTACCGGCTCTTTTATTTAGAGAGCTTTCCTTCACGCCCAATCCCCAGAACACGCGCCAAACAACCCCCGGAACCAGCTAATGCTCCAATATAAAGAAGATATTCGAACTCTCTTTTTTATGACTGCCATCACCGCCCTGTTGATTGTGCAATGGAAAATTGGAGAGATTGTACTTCTTCTTTATATTCCCTGCCTAATTCTAGCCGTTTCAGTGAGCATCATGGTTCACAACCACATTCATATTCCCCTTTGGAAGTCTAAAACGCTCAACCTTTTAACCGATTACTGGCTTACTTTTTTTTACGGTTACCCTATCTGCGGATGGATCCCAACCCATGTGATGAGTCATCATGTTTTGAACAACCAAGACGGAGACACGTCACGAACCGACTTGGTTGGAAAAAATAATAATATTCTTACTCTATTGATCTATCCAATGGCAACAACCCGGGCTCAACTGCCGTCTCATTTTGTTTTCCTCAAAAAACTTTGGAAAAAAAACCGCCAGCGTTGTTACAAATATATTTCACAATTTGTTGTCTTTGCCAGCATGATGATCATCGCCATTATCTGGGATTGGAAGAAAGCTCTTTTATTTATTTTCATTCCACAGCAAACGGCCCTAACCACAGTCCTCTTTTTTAACTACGTCCAGCACATTCATGCTGATCGAGACTCTCGCTGGAATCACACGCGGGATTTTATCGGGAAACCTTCAAACTACCTGCTCTTAAATAATGGGTATCATGGTGCACACCACGAATCTCCCAAACTTCATTGGAGCCAGCTCCCCGTCCTGCACTCAAAAATCGAAAACAACATCAACCCTGTTTTGATTGAGAAAAACATTTTGTGGTTCTTTTTCCGTGTTTATATTTTGGGTATTTTCTTCAAATGTTTCCACACTCAGGATTTAAGGGCACAACGTCTCAAGGAACATGCAACGGTTCCTCAGCCGGCCTCCTGAAAAGGATTAAGCTATCATGGAAAAGTTAGATTACTTTCATGTGGCCCACCCAGAACCCCATATTGGCCGGACGAAAGAACTTTTAAAAAAATATCCGGAAATCCGCACTCTTTTTGGACACACTCCTTCCACTGCCGTGTGGGCAATATGCATTGTCGGCGTTCAATTCTCCCTTGCCATCGGTTTGGAAAATGCCGCATGGTGGGTTGTTATTTTGGCGGCATGGATTCTTGGGGCATTTCTTGAGCACGCTCTTTTTGTGATTATTCACGATTGCGCTCACAACCTGGTGTTCAAGCGACCTTCCTGGAACAAGGCGCTGTCGATCATTGCCAATCTGCCGGGGTTTTTCCCAGCGGCCATCGGATTCCGCAATTTTCACTTGTTGCATCACCGCAATATGGGAGAATTGGGTTGGGACGCTGACCTTGCCGGCCCTGAAGAGGCCGCCTGGATAGGAAACGGTCCGTTTCGCAAAGCCCTGAGTTTACTTTTTTTTACCGCCATTCTCGGTCTTGTTCGCCCCGCCCGCTTGAAAAAAATAAACCTGCTGGAAGCCTGGGGAGTGATCAACGGCATGTCTTCAATTGGAGCAGGCCTTTTGATTTTTTATTTTTTCGGCGGCTCTGCTTTCTTTTATCTGGTTCTATCATGCATGTTCGGCATTGGACTGCACCCGTTAGGCGGTCGATGGATTCAGGAGCATTATATTTTTCGCCCAGGACAAGAAACCTACTCTTATTACGGTCCCTTAAATAAATTATGTTTC
The DNA here is from genome assembly GCA_027619975.1 of Nitrospinota bacterium. Classification (NCBI taxonomy): domain Bacteria; kingdom Pseudomonadati; phylum Nitrospinota; species Nitrospinota bacterium. The sequence continues at coordinate 7,349 of JAQCGX010000007.1, read as the reverse complement.
AACGTCGGTTACCATAATGAACATCACGATTTCATGATGGTTCCCTGGTCACGGCTTCCCAAAATCAGAAAAGTTGCGCCAGAATATTATAATGACCTCTTTTACCATACGTCCTGGACGAAGGTGCTTTGGAAATTTATCTTCGACCCCAATCTGACAGGATTCAGCCGCATCGTCCGCCCGGACCATGAGGAGAAAATCCTGGATAAAATGACCACGGTTGAAACCGATCAAATCATCGACGCTACCAGAAATTCCATTCAAGCCACCTCATCATGAACCTCACTCCTTCCAGCGCAGAACAACTTTTCCGGTAGACTGCCGATTTTCCAGAAACGCATGCGCATCGGCAACCCGGTCCGCCGGGTACTCACCACCCACTTTTGGGCTCAGTTCCCCTTTTTCGGCCAAATCCACCACAGTACGCATGCAACGCTGCAGAACGTCGGGCTTATCCTCCGCGATTCGCAGCATATTTACCCCAATAACACTTTTTGAATTGGAAATTAACTGAAGTCCATGAAAGAAACCGAACCCCAACACGGTCCGCAAGACACGTAAAAAATCCCACCGACTGCCGGTCATCCCCGCCACGCCGAAAGTAACAATCCGGCCTCCAGAGGTGAGTAGATTGTATCCCTGGCGAAACGTTTTTCCGCCAATGGAATCAAACACCACATCCAGCCCTTGATCTCCGCAGATGGTTCGAACTTCCCCGGAAAAATCCTGTTGCCGGTAATTAATGGGATGGTCAACGCCGATGGTCTTTAGATAATCCAGTTTCGCTGATGAACCGGCAGTACCGAAAACCACACAACCACGGCGTTTGGCGATTTGCACCAGAGCCGTCCCCACGCCTCCCGCCGCCGCCTGAATGAGAACACGATCTCCCGGAAAGAGCCGGACCATTTCCTCCGCCGCGAACCAGGCGGTGCAATACTGTGTGGCCATTGCCGCCGCAACCCCGGCATCCATCTCTTCAGAAATTTTCACAACAGCCATTGGGTTGGCCACCACCTTCGAAGCGTATCCTCCGAACCGAGTGAACGCCAGTACCCGGTCACCGGCACTCAATTTCTTAATCTCATGGCCCACTGAAACCACTCTTCCAACCACCTCGTAACCCAGCACACAAGAAATTTTTGGTGCATCGGGATAGAGTCCCCGTCGAGCCAGAACATCGGCGAAATTCAGCCCGGAAACTTCAACATCAATCAAAACCTCACTTTCAGTCGGCAACGGGTCTTTTTCCTCGCGTATTTGAAATGCGGTATTTGCGACACCGTGACGAATAAGATAGATCGCTTTCATAATTATATTTTGGAAGAATCAAATAAATTTGACATTGATCTCATTAACTTAAGAAACCGTTACCGGAATAAATTTATGCTATGGTAGATCGGATTAACTTTAAGCTTCTATATTAAGAGTTTACCGCCCAAATCACAACATCAGGACCCTTTGAATGCCGGAAATGGATCGAGTTCAGGACAGCACCCTAAAGACAAATTCCCAAACCACCACGTTGTTTGAACAATGGCTCCAATGGTGGAAATCTCGCTCTCTTCTGCAAAAACTTCTGCCATTGACTCTGGTGATGGTTTTTTTGATAGTTCACTTCGCTCTGGGTGGATTGCGACCGGACCATCTGGTGGTCATTTTACTTGCGTTCGCATATTATGGAGGTCCGCGCACACAAAGCCTTTATCTTTTTTTCCTGCCTTTTATATTATTTCTGATCATATATGACAGCCAGGCCTATTACGCCGATTTGATCCGGGCAGAAGTTCGGGTTACAGAGCCTTATCAGTTTGACATGAAGTTTTTTGGCATTGAAACCTCAGAGGGAAGGCTTTTGCCCAGCCAATGGCTGCAAAACCACACGCATCCGGTGTTGGATATCATTACCAGTCTTGCTTACCTGGCTTTCATCTTCATTTGTTTGGGGATGGCCATTTATTTCCGTTTTTTTTTGGGAGCGAGAGAAGGTTCCCCTCTGACAGCGGGACAGATACAAGTCAAATCCCACGCTTTGATGTGGGGGATATTCTGGTTGAATATTCTAAGCTGTTCCACTTACTTTTGGTACCCTGCCGCCCCTCCCTGGTATGTTGAGCAATATGGGTTGGGACCTGCACAATTGGACATACTTCCCAGCGCTGCTGGGGCGCTTCGGTTCGACGCAATTTTCGGAATTAATTTAATGGCCGACGTTTACGCCAATTGCCCAAATCCATTTGGGGCCATTCCCTCCGGCCATGTCGCCTTTCCAACACTATTGATGTATTTTTCCTTCAGGTTTAGATCGCTACGTATTTTCTCTGTCCTATTTTTTCTCCTTATTTGCTTTTCAGTTGTTTACCTCAACCATCATTATATTCTGGATGCCCTTTGGGGCGCAGTCTATGGCCTGTTCGTCGGATGGTCCATGGACAAATTTTACCAATTAAAACCGGCAACCTGACTTGTCATTTATAATAAAAATCCTGGAACCACGGTTCAGTGTCCTGCTTCTCAAGATGGCCAGCGGGATCGCTCTATTGGGTTCGGTGGCTCTTATCCTGTGGTTTTGGCGGGGAGGGATTCCATCGGGAAATACCAGCGGCGTTTGGGCCGCTTTGGCAAACGACTTCGCCGAAGGGGTATTTTACCGGCCAGTTTTTGATGACACCGGCTACGGCGGCACCCGCTATATGCCGCTGTTTTTCGTCCTCTACGGCATCCTCATCTCTTATTTCAACGACCCCGTTCTCTCCGGCTTGCTGTTATCACTGTCAACCATCGTATTTCTGGATTGGGGAAGTTACGTTCTTCTCCGACAATTGGGGATTAAAAAAAACTTCGCTCTTGCCTTTACTTTCCTGGTTCATGCCTCCATAGCTTTTCAACTATTGACCCTGGAATTCAGGGGTGATTTCCTGGCAGCGGGGTTGAATGTTTGGGGAATTGTGTTTGCCTTGAAACATTTACGAACAAACTCCAGGGGACATTTAACTCTGAGCGCCGTCTTCTTTACAGGCGCCATCTTCACTAAGTTCACGACGATCGGCGGTCTGGTCACGATCGCTTTCTTGTTTCTTATCCAGAAAAAGAAATCTTCAGCCATCACTCTGACCGGTCTGACGGCAGTGACAACGCTGGGCCTGCTTTTTGGGGTTAATGAATGGAGTCATGGCAAAGCCCTGGCCTCTTTTCAGGCCTGCGCTCTGGGAGGATTCAATTTAACCTACGCTTTAAAAACACCGCTCTGGTTCCTGACCGTCATCGTTCAAGACCCCTTCTTTCTTGCCCTGTTAGGGCTCGCGATTTATCTGGTAACGATGACCCTGACCGCTCAATGCAAATCTTTCATCACACTTTATTTCTGCTTCACTCTGGTTTCGACCTTTTTAATTTTCTCCTCACCGGGAACGGACAGCAACCACCTGATCGACTTACTCATCGCCTGCATTCTGGTTACCGCTTCTCAATTTCAAACCAACCAGAAGTTTTCCAGCGCTTATAATCTCTATTTTTTGTTTACAGTTATCGGAATTTTGTTCATGTGGATTCCAGGTACCCTTTCCATTAAAGACCATATCGAATCTGTTGGCAGACCGACGCGTACTACCATCCAAACCCTTGCTGAAAAATTGGGACCGGAGAATAAAAATATCCTCAGCGAAAACCCACTGGTTCCCTTGTTGATGGGACAGCGCCCCTTCGTTCTGGACGCTTTCAGTCTCCGGCTTCTGGCGCAAAAATCTCCTGTCGTCCATGAAGACTTCATTCGGAGATTAAAGGACCAGTTTTTTGAAGCCATTATCTTGCTCGACTGGTCCGGGGCTCCGTTGGATCAACTGGAAGATGCTATGGAAAAACATTCATCGCTTGGAGTCGATCGGTTTTACGGGGAAGTTCATTTCCCGCCCGGTTTTTTGGACTTGATGAAAAAGCATTATGCTCTGAGTTTCGTGGAACGACCCTTCGTCATTTATAAGCCTAAAAAAATGCCTCCGAACCAAAACATAAAAATACCTATAGAAAACAACTAGTTATAACTTTTTTATTCAAGTGACTTTTCCCAAGTGAATAGTATAATAACGCCTTGTTCCCCCATGAAAACCCTGATTTTTCTAGTATTTTATTCGGAATAAAATGGCCTCTAACAATAACGCCAAACGAAAAATCACACGCGCCCTGGTCATCCTTCCCACTTACAATGAAGCCGCTTCCTTGATTCAGGTGGTGGATGCGTTACTGAGCCTGCCGTCTGCTGTGAATATTCTGGTTGTGGATGACTCCTCCCCCGATGGCACCGCCGACCTTGCTAAAAACCATCCGGCATTTGAAAAACGGCTTTTTCTATTGCTGAGGCCGGGAAAGCAGGGACTGGCCACGGCTTACAAGGAAGGATTCCAATGGGGTTTGAAACAGGGATACGATGTTTGTATGGAAATGGACAGCGACCTTTCGCATGATCCCAAGGACATTCCTCGATTGCTGCACACTATCGAACAGGGTGCCGACATGGCCATCGGCTCCCGGTATTTGCAGGGCATCAGCGTTATCAACTGGCCGCTGAGGCGGTTGCTGGTCAGCATCTGTGCGGGGATCTACACCCGAGTGATCTCCGGCCTGCCGCTGACCGACCCGACCGGCGGCTTCAAGGCCATCCACCGGGATGTGCTCGAACACCTGAGCTGGGATGAAGTAAAAAGCGATGGCTACGGCTTTCAAATCGAAGTGAGTTTTTTGGCCTATAAAAGTGGGTTTCGCATCGAGGAGATTCCCATTATTTTCACGGAACGGCGGGATGGAGAATCAAAATTCTCTTTTGGAATCGCCGTAGAGGCAGCACTAAGGGTCCTGCAACTTGGGTTTTTGGGACGGTTTAAAAACATGAAAAAGTTTTCTTCCTATACATCTGAAAAAAAAACACATCTATCTGAAACCGGGCGAACTCCCTATCCTGAAACTTTGAGCAAAAGAGGCAGTGAAGTTGATTAGCGACGCTAACTCTCGGCTTAAACTAACTTCTCAGGGAAAATGATCCAACTCATAAATCAACTGCCTTCACTTTCTCTTCCTATCCCCCCTTGCCTTTTCAGCCAATCAGGTTCCGTTTGCGAACATTAATAGCATCCATGCAGTCTAAAAACTGGTGGCAATCCCGAACCGTCGTTTTGGCCATTGCCCTGCACGGATTTCTTTTTCTGGGTTTGTTCCAATTGGGCTACACCCACAAGGAATGGAATCATATCAAGTCGATCGCCAAGGACCCTGCCGTCGCCCCCATGGCCAAAGCCATCATGGACGAACACGGTCCCTGGGGTTTTGTGGTCTGGTACTACAGCACGCATGAAGAAGCAGAGTTGTATTATCGCTACGCCAAGCTGACTCTGAATGGAGACATTAATTATTGGGTTGAGAAGGATAACTTCCAAACCCAAAATAACCGCCCCTGGCCTTACCGGGATATTCCTATCGAATATCAACCAGGGGCTCTTCTCACGATTTCATTGCCAGCGTTACTGGCAAATAATTTTGAGGACTATCGATTCTGGCTTTCTGCCTGGCTTGGGTTTCTTTACCTGGTCAACCTGTACCTGGGAATCCATCTCGTTATAGGCGGAAGGCCCTCTACAACTCAGATGAACCGTATGCTTTGGTGGTCTCTCGGATTTTTGATTCTCTTGGGAGGCATTGTCACCTCACGCTTCGATCACGTGGTCGTCACCTGCATTTTGGTTTCCACTCTGGTATTCGTTCACGCCCTCAGGCAAAAGGGAAAACGATCCTATTACGGGTTGGCCTTGTTTGGTTTTGTCACGGCCATCGGAGTGCTGACCAAGATCGTACCCGGCCTCGTCATGATATCCGCGTTGCTGGTTTTACTTATCTATCAAAAAGAATCACCGCGCTTAGCAAATGCCATCGCCGCTGTCTTAGGGTTAGGAGTGGGGCTGATTGCCCTGAATGCGGGGTTTTATGTTGTTTTCGGCGCCGGTTATCTGGAAAGTTTCACCTATCATATGGACCGGGGAATTCAAATTGAATCGGTGTATGCCGGACTCCTGTTGCTGGCTCGCATGTTCGGATACGCGGTCACGCATGACGTCTCCTACGGCTCTTCGAATGTTGTTTCCTCTCTCACCGATGGGATTAAACTCATCTCACCATTACTGTTTTCTGCAATAACGATTTTCATCACCCGGAGCGTGTGGAAAAACCGTCTGCCTGAAAGCAAAACGGAAGATCCCGACTGTCGGGTTGCCAGTCAAATGATCTTGCTGACCCTGATATCGCTTTTAGCATTCATGCTCACCAACAAGGTATTTTCCCCTCAGTACATGATCTGGATCGGACCTTTAATGGCCGTTCTGGTAAGCGTTCATCCAAATCTGTGGAAAATCAGCGGCCTGTTTCTTTTCACGTCAATGCTGACCCAGGTGTTATTTCCACACCTTTACGATTTTCTGAACACGTTTCACCCGGCCATGGTAATTACCTTGAACGTGCGCAATGGACTTCTCATTTTCATTTTATTTTTATTGATTCGGGATCTGCCAAAATTATTAGAAAAAAATCACCTCTCCTGACTCTTCTTGGCAAGCTGGTTCCTGACATATAATATTCTTTGAATCGCCGTGTAGTTACTGAGGACAGCGATTAGTGACAGGGTTCCTATCATCACAAGTTGTCCCCCATCGAGAATCCCGGCCAGCAACGACCCCAAAACCAGAAGCGCTATTCGTTCCGGTCTTTGCATCCACCCGACCTTGCAATCCACGCCAAGACCTTCGGCGCGGGCCCGTGTGTAGCTGACCATAAACGAACCGGATAGCGCTAAAATAATGATCGACACCACCCAGGAACCGGGGATCGCACCTGCCTCGCTACCGGAGTTGTCGGAAAAATACCAGGCAAATCCAATAAAAATAAAAATTTCACTGAACCGGTCTATCGCACTGTCAATAAAAGCTCCAAACAGAGAATGCCTGCCGGACTGCCTCGCCATTTGACCGTCCAGCACGTCACAAATTCCCGCCACGATTAAGACCAATCCACCCTGGAAAAAGAAACCGCCACCATAAAAGCCCCCCGCAACCATACTCAATATTAAACCGGTAAAGGAAATTGCATTGGGACTGACGCCCAGATTGGAAAGAAAATGACACACAGGAGCCGTCATGCGGAGAAATTGCCTTTTGATTTTTTCACTCAAAATTAAAATCTCTGACATCCGCGACAAACCTTTGAAGTCGGCAGGGGGTATTTTATTCATCTTCCATTATTTCTAGCAGGTTGCTGAAAAAGAGAAAAATCCGTCAGCGAGTTAAGTTTTACAGGTTTTTGCTTTTAAGTGG